>NZ_KV800930.1:0-14366 GCF_001810355.1 Neisseria sp. HMSC074B07
AAGGTCGTCTGAAATCCCTTTCAGACGACCTTTTTCACTATTTACCACGCATCAATTCAAAAAACTCATCATTGTTTTTGGAATCTTTGAGTTTGCCCACCAAAAATTCGGTCGCCTCAATTTCGTCCATTGGATGCAGGAATTTGCGCAAGAGCCACATGCGCTGCAACTGGTCGTTCGGAACCAGCAATTCTTCACGACGCGTGCCGGATTTGTTGATGTTGATGGCGGGGAACAGGCGTTTTTCCGCCATGCGGCGGTCGAGGTGCAGCTCCATATTGCCTGTGCCTTTAAATTCTTCATAAATCACATCATCCATGCGGCTGCCGGTTTCTACCAAAGCGGTCGCAATAATGGTGAGCGAGCCGCCTTCTTCTACATTGCGCGCTGCACCGAAGAAGCGTTTGGGGCGGTGGAGGGCATTGGCATCTACGCCGCCGGTCAGGATTTTGCCGGAAGTGGGTACAACGGTATTGTAGGCGCGGGCAAGACGGGTAATCGAGTCAAGCAGGATGACCACGTCTTTTTTGTGTTCGACCATGCGCTTGGCTTTTTCAATCACCATTTCCGCCACTTGGACATGACGTTGCGCTGGTTCGTCGAAGGTGGAGGAAACGACTTCGCCGCGCACGGAACGGCTCATTTCCGTAACTTCTTCAGGGCGTTCGTCAATTAAGAGAACGATGAGTTCGACATCGGGATAGTTGGCGGTAATCGCGTGGGCGATGTTTTGCAACATCACGGTCTTACCGGTTTTCGGCGGTGCAACCAACAGGGCGCGTTGTCCGCGGCCGATAGGGGACACTAAATCAATAGCACGGCCGGTAAGGTTTTCTTCGGCTTTAATGTCGCGCTCAAGTTTGAACTGCTTGGTGGGGAAAAGCGGGGTGAGGTTTTCGAAGAGGATTTTGTGTTTGCAGACTTCGGGATGATCGCCGTTGATGCTGTCGAGGCGGACGAGGGCGAAATAGCGTTCGTTGTCTTTGGGTACGCGCACGCTGCCTTCAATGGTGTCGCCCGTATGCAGGTTGAAGCGGCGGATTTGCGTGGGCGAGACGTAGATGTCGTCAGGACCCGCGAGGTAGGAAGTGTCCGCGCTGCGTAAAAAGCCGAAGCCGTCGGGCAGGATTTCGAGCGTACCTGAGCAGGTAAAGCTTTCGCCCTGCTTCATCATTTGACGAACAATGGCGAATACGAGGTCTTGTTTGCGGAAACGGTTGGCGTTTTCAATGCCGTGTTCTTCTGCCATTTCCAAGAGTTTGGAAATGTGTAGGGTTTGTAGTTCTGAAACGTGCATGATTTTTGACAGTTGTATTGGAAAAGAATGGGATTCGGAAGACAGAGGTCGTCTGAAAAGAATAGTGTACGGAATGTACGGTGATTTTTGAGAAACCTGAATTGTAGGCAGTCGGAGGGCGGGTGTCAAATTTAGGTGGGACAAGGTTTGTATGGTATAGGTTTTGTTGCATGACTGGTAACACTAAATAAACAGGTTGACTGAAAAATACGTTTCAGACGACCCCTTGAAAAGAAATAGCAATCCCTCTAACTATTTATTGTTTATTCAGATAACCCTTAGGAAAAATACTGCGATATATGGCGTATAGACCGATTGTCATCATAGAATAGAGAACTGTGAAGGCAGAACAAACAAATACTATAACGATACTAAGCCATATACCAGTAATGTAGGGATACAATGACAACAAGTATTCAAGTTAGCTTTAATGGTAGAAACTGGTCTGACATTCTCTACCATGATCAAAACAGTCAGCCAGAGCATCATAGAATAAATGCCAAATAATCTTCTTGATGCAAGTAAGCCTATAAGCGATAAAAAATTTATGAAACTAGAAAATTATTAGGATTATGGAGTATATACAATGGTTAAGCTTTTAAAGCTTGGAAAGTCAGAAGAAGAAATTAAAGATTTAGAAAATAGGGAAGGTAAATTAAACAAAAAAACCATTAAACGGTATTTATTTTTAGATGCCCATAAAATTGCTTCATCTGATGATATTTTAAAATTTGAAAATCATTACAACGTATCATTACCAGATGAATATAAGGAATTTTTAAAGAAAAATAATGGAGGAATGCCAAATGATAGTTGTTTTCTGGATGATAGGGTTTTAAATTTCTTTTTTGGATTGTTTAATAATCCAAGATTAGAAGAATCTATTGAGTGGCATTTAAATATTTTTGATGATAGATATCCATCATCAATGTTACCTATTGCATCTGCAGGAGGTGGAGATTTGATTCTGATTGGCATAAAAGATGAATATCAGTCTAAAATTTTTTACTGGTCTCATGATTTTGAGGCAGAGGAAAGCGGAAGCCAATATTTTGAAAATATTGAGTTCATCTCAAATAATTTAAAAGAATTTTTGAGCATGCTTTCTTCTGAAGACTAATGCTTTTTTAGTCTAAAAAAACCAAATAACGACCTGCATAATGACAGATATAAGTCAGGGACACATATCCAAGAGTAAAAAGATTTCCCCTCGTGAGTGTATAAATACAAAGAAACACTGACAATTAAAAAAGTAAAAAGCGGCAATACGAATATGTTTAACAGCAAAATAACTGGAACGAACCACTTTTCTTCAAAAATCCAGCAACCAGCCTAAGAGAATAGATAAATGACCACACCCAAAGACCCTCTCGGTTCTGCATGGATGATTGTTGCCGCACTCGGTTTTACCGTCATGAACGTGTGCATCAAAGCCGCGGCGGCAAAATTCGGTTTCAACAGTGGCGAACTGGTATTTTGGCGCATGAGTTTTGCTGCCGTCGTATTAGGCATAATGGCAAAAGCACGCGGCGACACCTTTGCCACACCACATTGGAAAACCCATCTCAACCGCAGCGTTGTCGGTACAGCCGCCATGTTTTGTCTGTTTTATGCCGTCATGCACCTGCCGCTGGCAACGGGGGTAACCTTAAGCTACACCTCCTCGATTTTTCTGGCGGTATTTTCATTTTTTATCCTGAAAGAGCGGATCGCGTTTTATACGCAGGCAGTTTTGTTATTTGGCTTTTTCGGTGTCGTCCTGCTGCTGAACCCTTCGTTCAAAGGCGGACAGGAAATCGCCGCATTGGCAGGCTTGACGGGCGGAGCCATGTCAGGTTGGGCGTATTTGCAGGTACGCGAACTGTCATTGCTCGGCGAGCCGGGTTGGCGGGTAGTGTTTTATTTTTCGATAACCGGCGTCGTTATGGCATCGGTTTGGGCAACTTTGACCGGCTGGCACAGCATTCCCCTCTCCGCCCTGCCCTATCTTTTCTGCATCGGGCTTGCCGCCATGCTTGCCCAACTTTCCATGACCCGCGCCTATAAAGTCGGCAACAAATTCACCGTCGCCTCCCTTTCTTATCTTACCGTCGTCTTTTCCGCCCTATCAGGCACGATATTTTTGGACGATACCGTCACTTGGCAGGAAACCTTTGGTATGATTATTATTGTCACAAGCGGCATATTAAGCAGCATCCGGCCAGTTTCGATTAAAAAGTGGCTTACCAAAACAAGCTGACCATCAACCTCATCATTAACATCATATAAAAAGGAGAGTACGATGATTTCCATCCGCGAGCAGTCTTACGGTTTGAATGTGGCGCTGTACAACGAATTTACCCTCGACGATTTCCGCCAGCTTGAAGCTGCCTTATTGGAAAGCAAACAAAAAATCCACTTACCCGACGTCCTTTTGGATTTGTCCATGCTGAAAGATTTCACAATCGATATGGCGATGGAGCAAATCAAATTCCTCAACCAGCACGAAAACGACTTCGGCCGCGTCGCCGTCATTACAGACGACATTTGGATCAAACTCGGCGCCCGCCTCTCCAGCCTGTTGACCAACCAACATCCGAAATATTTTGACGATGCCACCAAGGCACAAGAATGGCTGTTAGCAAGCAATTTCAGGCAATAAAAATGAAGGGCTGAAACAGACGAAATAGCATCCCGCCCTTTTCACCTTCTGAATTTCGCTCGGAAGGGGTCGTCTGAAACATGCAAAATACACACAAAATAGCCCCGTTTTAGTGTTATCAATGACGTTTTTTTTTCATTTAAATATGCTAAAACTCGATAATTTGTGTAAAATACACTCCGCATAAGGATAGGACTCCCATGCTGCTGATTCCCGCAATCGATTTAAAAGAAGGCCGCTGCGTGCGCCTGAAACAAGGTTTGATGGAGCAGGCGACGGTGTTTTCCGATTCGCCCGCCGAAACTGCGCTGCATTGGTTCAAACAAGGCGCGCGCCGTTTACATTTGGTGGACTTGAACGGCGCATTTGCCGGCGTTCCGCAAAATTTCCCCGCCATCAAGGACATCCTCGCTGCTGTTGCCAAAGACATTCCCGTACAGCTGGGTGGCGGGATACGCGACCTGGAAACCATTGAAAAATATTTGGATTTGGGATTGAACGACGTCATTATCGGTACGGCGGCGGTAAAAAATCCCGACTTCGTGCGCGAGGCGTGCAAAACGTTTCCGGGGCAGATTATTGTCGGGTTGGATGCCAAAGACGGTATGGTGGCGATAGACGGCTGGGCGACCGTAACCGAGCATCATGTGATTGATTTGGCGAAACGTTTTGAAGATGACGGCGTCAACAGCATTATTTACACCGACATCGGCCGCGACGGCATGATGAGCGGCGTGAACATCGACGCGACCGTCAAATTGGCGCAAGCCGTCGCCATTCCGGTTATCGCATCGGGCGGTTTGACCAATTTGGACGACATCCGTGCTTTGTGTGCCGTTGAGAAACACGGCGTGGCGGGTGCGATTACCGGTCGTGCGATTTACGAGGGCAGTATTGATTTTGCCCAAGCGCAGCAGTTGGCGGATTCGCTGGCATAATTTGTATTGGCGGAACCCGCCGCACTCGTTTTGGCGAAATTCGTTGCACTCATTATTAGCGAAACTCACTGCGTTCGTTTTAGCGAAACTCGCTGCGCTCGTTTTCAGACGACCTTATTTAAAAACAACCATCCAGGTCCTCTGAAATGACCAAACGTTTTCTTACTCACTTGTCCCGCCGTTTTCAAACAATATAGCGGGGCGAAGATACACAATACTCGGTTGAACCTGTTTGCTTTCATTGTTGTCCTGTCTGCACAGGCAGGACAAAAGACGGGTTCGTCCATTTTTCTTCACAATAAAAGGCGGCTGACCGCCGAATATTGTTTGGGACTTACCATCCCACACTCACTAGTTTTATTTACTTTTCAAGGGGTATTTCATGTTTGAAGCATTTATTTTGGGCTTTTGGATTATCTGGTCGTCCGGCCGCAACGTACGCGCCGTCAGCGAAGGTTTGGGATTTACCATTATCGCCATCCTCGTCCGCCAGCTTTCCGCGTTCGATATGCCGATGATCGACACCTATTGGATGGTGTTTAACGGCGCGTTATGGGCATTTGCCAGCACAGTGTTTTATATCGTCGGACGCTTCAGCGGCAGCTTTATGACTTCCTGCGTATTCGCCGCCATTGCAGGCGTCGGCTATTTCCAACTGCTCCAACACCTGCCCAAATGGGTGCACAACTGGCTGGCGTAACACCTGCCTTGCCGGTATCAATGATTTGTAAGGTCGTCTGAAACGGATTGTCCGTTTGGGTGGAATCCGTTGTATGGGTTTTAGCGAAACCCGCTGCACCCACTTTCAGACGACCTCATTCCTAGTTTTGGAAAGGCATTCAAAATGGCACTGGCAAAACGCATCATCCCCTGTCTCGACGTCAAAGACGGCCGCGTCGTCAAAGGCGTAAACTTTCTCGGTTTGCGCGATGCTGGCAATCCCGTCGATGTCGCCAAACGCTACAACGACGAAGGTGCGGACGAGCTGACCTTCCTCGACATCACTGCCTCCTCCGACAACCGCGACACCATTTTGCACGTCATCGAAGACGTTGCCTCACAGGTTTTCATTCCGCTGACCGTCGGCGGCGGTGTACGCACCGTAGCCGACATCCGCCGCCTGCTCAATGCCGGTGCGGACAAAGCCAGCATCAACACCGCCGCCGTCACCAATCCCGATTTAGTCAACGAAGCCGCCGGATTTTTCGGTTCGCAAGCCATCGTCGTCGCCGTCGATGCCAAAGCCGTCAATCCCGAAAACACCCGCTGGGAAATTTTTACCCACGGCGGGCGCACGCCGACGGGCTTGGACGCAGTCGAATGGGCGGTTGAAATGCAGCGGCGCGGCGCGGGCGAAATTCTGCTCACCAGCATGGACAGGGACGGCACGAAACAAGGCTTCAACCTGCCGCTGACCCGCGCTGTCAGCGAAGCAGTCGACATTCCCGTCATCGCCTCAGGAGGCGTCGGCAATGTGCAGCATCTGATTGACGGCATCAAAGAAGGCAAAGCCGATGCCGTGCTTGCCGCCAGTATTTTCCACTTCGGCGAAGTCAGTATCCGCGATGCGAAGCTCGCCATGCGTGAAGCCGGAATCGAAGTGCGGCTGTGAGTTGAACTTGATTGACTCAAGGTCGTCTGAAAACGAGCGCAGCGAGTTTCACCAAAACGAGCGCAGCGAGTTTCGCTAAAATTGAGTGAAACGAGTTTCGTCAAAATAAATAAGGATGCCGAATATGGATAACAGCCTGCTTGAAGCCGTCAAATTCGATGAGAAAGGCTTGGTCTGCGCCATTGCCCAAGATAGGCAGACCCGCCGCGTATTGATGGTCGCATGGATGAACGCCGAGGCGCTGCAAAAAACCGTAGAAACCGGTTTCGCCCACTATTACAGCCGTTCGCGCCAAAAACAATGGATGAAAGGCGAAGAATCGGGGCACACGCAAAAGGTGTACGAATTACGCCTCGACTGCGACGGCGACGCCATCGTAATGCTGATAGACCAAAACGGCGGCATCGCCTGCCATACGGGACGCGAAAGCTGTTTCTACAAAGTCTGGAAAGACGGCGCATGGCAGACGGTTGATGCCGTGTTGAAAGACGAAGAAGCCATTTATGGGCATACGCATCCTTAGAGGTCGTCTGAAAACGAGTGCAACGAGTTTCGCCAAAACGAGAGAATCGAGTTTCACTAAAAATCGGGCGGATGATTGTCTGTTGTCAGAAACAGCGTTACGCGAAGCCAAGCAAACCTATGCCTTATCCGAATAGTCCTTATCCTTCAAAGCCGAAAATCCCATGACCGACACTATCCTCTCCCAAATCCAAAACACCGTCGACTCCCGCAAAGGCGGTGATCCCGAAGCTTCCTACGTTGCACAGCTTCTGCACAAAGGCGAAGACAAAATCCTCAAAAAAGTCATCGAAGAAGCGGGCGAAGTCCTGATGGCATCGAAAGACGGCGGTGGCGAACACCTTGTTTACGAAGTGGCCGACTTATGGTTTCACACCATGGTTCTCTTGACGCACCACGGTTTGCGCGCCGAAGATGTCGTCAACGAGCTTGCGCGCCGTCAAGGTTTATCGGGCTTGGCGGAAAAAGCCTCTCGCAAAGAGTCTTGAATTTATATTACAATCCGACCTTATTCGTTTTTCTGCCGTCTGTTTGACGAAACTCGCTGCACTCGTTTTAGCGAAACTCGTTGCGCTCGTTTTCAGACGACCTCGGAGCCATTATGGACAACTGTATTTTCTGTAAAATCGCCGCCAAAGACATTCCGGCGCAAACCGTGTACGAAGACGACGAGATGTTGTGCTTCAAAGACATCCGTCCCGCCGCGCCGGTTCATCTGCTGCTGATTCCGAAAGTCCATTTCGACTCGCTGGCACACGCCGCGCCCGAACATCAAACCCTTTTGGGCAAAATGATGTTGAAAGTTCCTCAAATCGCCGAAGCGGCAGGTTTGACCGACGGCTTCAAAACCCTGATCAATACAGGCAAAGGCGGCGGACAGGAAGTGTTCCACCTGCATATCCACATCATGGGTACGCCTGCATAAACCAACATTCCCACCATCCATTTTCAACTATATCAAGGATTTATTATGGGCAGCTTCTCTCTGTGGCACTGGATTATCGTATTAATCATCGTCGTTTTGGTTTTCGGTACCAAAAAACTGCGCAACGTCGGCAAAGACCTCGGCGGTGCCGTGCATGACTTCAAACAAGGTCTGAACGAAGGTACTGACGGTAAAAAAGACGAAGTCATCGAACACAAAAAAGACGAAGACAAAGCATAATTTATGTTTGATTTCGGTTTGGGCGAGCTGCTGTTAGTCGGCATTGTCGCCCTGATTGTACTTGGTCCCGAGCGTCTGCCCGAAGCCGCCCGCGCCGCCGGACGGCTTATCGGCAAGCTGCAACGCCTCGTCAGCAGCGTCAAGCAGGAATTCAACACCCAAGTCGAATTGGAAGAGCTGCGCAAAGCCAAACAGGAATTTGAAGCCGCCGCCGCACAAGTGCGCGACAGCCTCAAAGAAACCGGTACGGATATGCAGGACAACCTGCACGACATTTCCGACGGACTCAAACCTTGGGAACGCCTGCCGGCGCAACGCACACCTGCCGATTTCGGTTTGGATGAACACGGTAACCCGCTTCCTTCGTTAAGCACGGAAGTTTCAGACGACCCGGCTGTTTCCACGTCGTCTGAAAACGCTCTGCTGCAAGCAGACACTACGACGGATGCTGTCGAAACCGACACGCCTGCAGAATCCGAGCAAGACCGCGCATGGCGCGAATACCTGACCGGCAGCGCCGCCCCAGCGTCCAATGTCGTAGAAGTCAGCTATATCGACACTTCCGCAGACGCGCCCGTGCTGCATATCACTTCCCTCAAAAAACAAGCGATGAACCGCAAGCGCGACCTGCGCCCGAAATTTCATGCCAAACCCAAACTTCGCGTCCGTAAAAAGTGAGTAAACCGGTGTCCGAACCTCAAAACGAACAACCCGTCCAACCTCTTATCGAACACCTTATCGAGCTGCGCCGCCGCCTGATGTGGATCGTCATCGGCATCGTCGTCTGCTTTCTCGGCATGATGCCGTTTGCCCAGCAGCTTTACACCTTTGTTGCCGAACCATTGATGGTGAATCTTCCCAAAGACACCAGCATGATTGCCACCGACGTCATCGCACCGTTTTTCGTGCCGGTGAAAGTGACGCTGATGGCGGCATTCCTCGTTTCCCTGCCGCACACGCTCTACCAAATCTGGGCATTCGTCGCGCCCGCCCTCTACCAAAACGAAAAACGCCTGATTACCCCGCTCGTCCTCTCCAGCGTCAGCCTATTTTTTGTCGGCATGGCGTTTGCCTACTACCTCGTTTTCCCCGTCATCTTTAAATTCCTCGCAGGCATCACCCCCGTCGGCGTCAACATGGCGACCGACATCGACAAATACCTGTCCTTTATTTTGGGCATGTTCGTCGCATTCGGCACGACTTTCGAAGTCCCCGTCGTCGTCGTCCTGCTCGCCAAAATCGGCGTCGTAACCACCGAACAACTCAAAAACGCACGACCCTACGTCATTGTCGGCGCATTCGTCGTTGCCGCCATCATTACCCCGCCGGACGTGATTTCCCAAACCCTGCTTGCCGTCCCGCTTATCTTGCTTTACGAAGCAGGTATTTGGTGCAGCCGCTTTATCAAACCCAAATCGGACGAAACCGACGAACACCCGCCCCTTCCGCCCGCAGAAACTTAAATCTGCCTGCGGATATAGCTTGCAAAGGAAAAAAGGTCGTCTGAAACGGAACATCCCGTTTCAGACGACCTTTTTCATACGCCAGCGTTTGCGTTTTACCGACCTTTATACCGAAATCCTCACCAATTTCCTGCATTGCCCCTTTCAGATGACCCCTCTATAATCCCCGTTTCCATCCTAAAAACAGGAAACACCTCATGAACATCACAGAAATCGTCCGCCAACGATACAGCACCAAGTCTTTCGACCCGTCCAAAAAAATCGCTGCCGAAGACTTCGCCCATATCGAAGCCGCCCTGCGCAACAGCCCCTCCAGCGTCAATATGCAGCCATGGCAATTCATCATCGCCGATGACGAGGCGGGCAAAGCGCGCATTGCCAAATCCACCGAAAAACTCCCTTATAACACCCCGAAAATCACTCATGCGTCCCATGTCGTCGTTTTCGCCGCCCGCGTTTGCGCCGACGATGATTATGTCGCCGCCGTATTGGCGCAAGAGGACAAAGACGGACGTTTCGCCACGGAAGAAGCCAAGCAGGCAGGCGATTCCACCCGCCGCCTGTTCTTGGGCATCCACCGCAACCAATTCCAAGATGAAGAGCAATGGCTTGCCAAACAAGTCTATCTCAACATGGGCTTCACCCTATTCGCCGCTGCCGCAGCAGGCATCGACGCCGTGCCGATGGAAGGCGTCGATTTGCAGGTTTTGAATGAGGAATTCGGTTTGACGGAAAAAGGCTACAAAGCCGTCGCCGTCGTCTCCTTCGGCTACCGTGCCGCAGACGATTTCAACGCCGCGCTGCCCAAATCGCGTTTTGAAAACGAAGTCATCTTCACCAAAATCTAAACCCGATAGAAACGAAAACAAGGTCGTCTGAAACCCGACAATGCAGGATTTCAGACGACCTTATTTGTATAGTGGATTAACTTTAAACCAGTACGGCGTTGCCTCGCCTTGGCTCAAAGAGACATTCTCTAAGGTGCTGAAGCACCAAGTGAATCGGTTTCTGTACTGTCTGTACTGTCTTGCGGTTTCATCGCCTTGTCCTGATTTAGTTAAGCCACTATAGTCAGCCAATCGCGGCAACGATAAGATTAAATCGCCGCTTCCGCGCGTTCGCCCGTCCGTATCCGAATCACTTCTTCAACCGGCAGCACAAAAATCTTGCCGTCGCCAATTTTTCCCGACCGCGCAGTCTCTACAATGATATCGATGGCGCGTTCCACATCTTCATCTGCCAACACCAGCTCGACCTTGACTTTGGGCAGAAAATCAACCGCATACTCCGCGCCGCGGTAAATTTCGGTATGCCCTTTCTGACGGCCGAAACCTTTAACCTCGCTGACCGTCATGCCGCTTATCCCGATTTCTGTCAGAGCTTCACGGACATCGTCCAATTTAAACGGCTTAATCACAGCTTCGATTTTTTTCATGATATTTTTCCTTAAATTTCAGGATGGCATAGCGTTCGACCCTCAGCCAATCCGGTTTGGATAAAACGTTGAATCAGCCCAAATGCAGCCTTGCTTCCATTTTTTACACAATATAGTGGATTAACTTTAAACCAAGTACGGCGTTGCCTCGCCTTAGCTCAAAGAGAAATTCTCTAAGGTGCTGAAGCACCAAGTGAATCGGTTTCTGTACTGTCTGTACTGTCTTGCGGTTTCATCGCCTTGTCCTGATTTAGTTAAGCCACTATAGTAGACCGAACCGCCTGCCCACCCTAGCGTAGAACAGGTTGAATATTATAGTGAAACGCTAACAAAACCGCTATGGCGCGCTTGTCATCGGCTTCCGCCCATTTTCCAACACCTCCCTTTTAACACGGACAAACAGGAATAAAAAGCGATACAAGGTCGTCTGAAAAAGGTTTTTAGGCATAAAATTTCCTGAATATCCTATTTTTTTATTTGATTAGTATTTTTTATCCAAAATTCAGCATAATGTTTTCCAATATTCATCATTCGGGATTTTGATTTACGTTAAAATATGCCTTTTTTTGTGAAGGTCGTCTGAAAAAGACGGAGAGAATAGATGTCTGAACAACATACACACGCTTCGACTTGGAAAAGCAAAATCAATGCGCTGGGGCCCGGAATCATGATGGCTTCGGCAGCGGTCGGCGGTTCGCACCTGATTGCCTCGACGCAGGCGGGCGCGCTTTACGGCTGGCAGCTTGCGTTGATTATCATTTTGACCAACCTCTTCAAATATCCGTTTTTCCGTTTCAGCGCGCATTACACGCTGGATACGGGCAAAAGCCTGATTGAAGGCTATGCGGAGAAAAGCCGCGTTTATTTGTGGGTATTCCTGATTTTGTGCGTTATCTCGGCAACGATTAACGCGGGTGCGGTCGCCATCGTGACCGCCGCCATCGTCAAAATGGCGATTCCCTCGCTGACGCTGAATGTCGGCGCAATCTCCGCGCTGATTATGGCTTCCTGCCTGATTATCTTGGCAAGCGGACGCTACAAAGCCTTGGACAACGTTTCCAAAATCATCATCGTTAGTCTGACAATTGCCACAGTCGCCGCCGCTGCCATCGCCATGTCGCGCGGCATGCAAATGAAACCCGACTTTATCGAGCCTACCCCATGGACACTGGCAGGCTTGGGCTTCCTCATCGCGCTGATGGGCTGGATGCCTGCGCCGATTGAAATTTCAGCTATCAACTCTTTGTGGGTAACGGAAAAACAACGCATCAATCCTTCCAGCTACCGCGACGGTATTTTCGACTTCAACGTCGGCTATATCACCAGCGCAGTGTTGGCGGTCGTCTTCCTCGCCTTGGGCGCGTATGTGCAGTACGGCAACGGTGAGGCAGTGCAAATGGCGGGCGGCAAATACGTTGGTCAACTGATTAATATGTACGCCGTCACCATCGGCGACTGGTCACGTCCGATGGTCGCATTCATCGCCTTCGCATGTATGTACGGCACAACGATTACCGTAGTGGACGGCTACGCGCGCGCGATTGCCGAGCCGGTGCGCCTGCTGCGCGGCAAAGACAAAACGGGCAACGTCGAACTCTTTGCCTGGAACGTTTGGGTCGCAGGTACGGGCTTGGCAGTGATTTTCTGGTTCAACAGCGCAATGGCGGAGCTGCTCAAATTTGCCATGATTACCGCCTTCGTTTCTGCCCCCGTGTTCGCTTGGTTGAACTACCGCCTCGTCAAAGGCGACAAACGCCACAAGCTGACGGCAGGTATGGACCTTCTCGCCATCCTCGGCTTGATTTACCTGACCGGGTTTACGGTTTTGTTCCTGCTGAACCTGACAGGCATCTTGGCTGCACCTAAGTAAGCCCAATCAAAACAAAGGTCGTCTGAAAACCGGATTTTGGTTTTCAGACGACCTTTTGTTATGTATGGCAAAATGTTCAATCGAAGGGATGAACGTCAAACCGATAACGCAAAGCAAACCGACATCGCCGCAGCCCATCAGAAACCCCGCCATATCCTTTTGAATTTCCAACCAAACCCATTATAATAACGCCTCCTCGCGCCGTCGCGGACGACTCCCGGCGGCATTTGTTATGGAAGAATTATGAAGCCGTCTATCTTAGAAAAACTACAACAACTCAGCGACCGACTGGAAGAAGTCACCCACCTCCTCGGACAGCCCGAAGCCACGTCCGATATGGACAACTACCGCAAGCTCACGCGCGAACACGCCGAATTGACGCCCGTGGTCGAAGTGTTCCAAAACTATCAGCAGGCGCAAAGCGACTTGGCGGATGCCGAAGAAATGCTGTCCGATCCCGAAATGAAAGACTTTGCCGCCGAAGAAATCGAAGCGGCGAAAGCCAAAATCGACACGCTCGATACCGAACTGCAAAAACTGCTGCTGCCCAAAGATGCCGACGACGACAAAAACATCTTCATCGAAGTGCGCGCCGGAACGGGCGGCGACGAAGCCGCGCTGTTTGCAGGCGACTTGCTGCGCATGTACAGCCGCTACGCCGAGCGCAACCGCTGGCAGGTCGAAATCGTTTCCGCCAATGAAAGCGAACTGGGCGGCTATAAAGAAGTCATCGCCCGCATTGTCGGCTTGGGCGCGTACAGTCGTCTGAAATTCGAATCGGGCGGCCACCGCGTGCAACGCGTCCCCGCCACCGAAAGCCAAGGCCGTATCCATACCTCCGCCTGTACCGTCGCCGTCATGCCCGAAGCGGACGAACTGGAAGATATCGAATTGAACCCCGCCGACCTGCGCATCGATACCTTCCGCGCATCCGGCGCGGGTGGTCAGCACATCAACAAAACCGACTCCGCCGTCCGCATCACCCACCTGCCCACAGGCATGGTGGTCGAATGCCAAGACGGCCGCAGCCAACACGCCAACAAGGCGCAGGCGATGAAAGTCCTCGCCGCCCGCCTGAACGACGCGCAAAAACGCGAAGCTCAAGCCAAAGAAGCCGCCGAACGCAAATCCCTTATCGGCAGCGGCGACCGCAGCGAGCGCATCCGCACCTACAACTACCCGCAAGGCCGCGTGACCGACCACCGCATCAACCTCACCCTGCACAAACTGGATTTTGTGATGGACGGTGACTTGGAAGAAATCACCAACGCCCTGATCGCCGAGCATCAGGCAGAGCTTCTGGCGGCAATGGGCGATTAATGGGACGGTTGACGCTTGGTTTCAAAGCGTGAAGGCAGGCTTGATGGCGGGAAAACAAGTTCTGCCAAGACATATAGTGGATTAAATTTAAATCAGGACAAGG
>NZ_KV800930.1:14466-31425 GCF_001810355.1 Neisseria sp. HMSC074B07
ACGCCGTACCGGTTTAAAGTTAATCCACTATAAATCAAGCCTCAGCCGTCGCCCGCCGTCCTTTCCGTAACCATAAAAATCCTGTGTGGAAATGACGGCGCTCCTAAAAAGCCTTCCCACTCAAACGCAAGCCCGGATAAACCGATTCCACGCAGTCCTCCAACACCCCGCCCCTTTTCAGACGACCCATTCCAACCCATGAACACCCCGCTCACCCGCCGCCGTTTTTTCGCCATCGCCGCCCTGACTGCCGCCGGAGCAGCCGCGCCCTTCCTCCTGAACCGCAACCGCCCTGCCCCGTTACCAACTACCGGCGAGCCCGTCATTTGGAAAGGCATCGCGCTGGGTTCCGGCGCCGAGCTCCGCCTCTTCGGCGTTGACCGCAAAGAAGCCGAAATCCTCGTCAACAAAGTCCTCGCAGAAGTCGCCCGCCTCGAAAAAATCTTCAGCCTCTACCGCGAAGACAGCCTGATCAACCGACTGAACAAAGAAGGTCGTCTGAACAACCCGCCGCCCGATTTCCTCGCCCTGTTGAGCATCTGCCGCGACATCCATGCCCTGACCGACGGTGCGTTCGACCCCACCGTCCAAGTGCTGTGGAACCTTTATGCAGACCATTTCCGCCGCAACCCGCGTGCCGAAACCCCACCGTCCGAACCGGACATCCGGCGCACCCTCAAACTCGTCGGCTTCAAACACGTCGTCTTCGACCAAAAAGCCATCCTCTTCGAACAAAAAGGCATGGGCTTATCCCTCAACGGCATCGCCCAAGGCTACATTACCGACAAAATCACCGCCCTGCTGCAACAACACGGCATCCGCCAAGCCCTCGTCGATATGGGCGAAATCCGCGGCTTCGACACCGACAACCAACGCACATGGAACGTCGGCATCCGCAATCCCCAAAACGAAGAAGCCACCCTCCTGACCATCCCCATACAAAACCAAGCCTTCGCCACCTCAGGCGGCTACGGTACCGTGATGGACGAAGCCGGCAAGTTCACCCACCTCTTCGACCCGCGCACCGGTACTGCTACCCCGCGCTACCGCAGCGTCAGCGTCATGGCGCCGACTGCCGCCGTTGCCGATGCCTTCTCCACCGCGTTCTCCATCATGGACGAAGCCGCCATCCGTACCGCCGCGCGCGCCAAACAGGCAAAAGTCTGGCTGGTCATGCCCGACAACCGCATCGAAACCCTAGCCTGAACGACTTATCCGCTAAAATGGTGTACTACAAAGAAACGCAGCTACAAGGTCGTCTGAATGCCCAAACTCCATCAAATCATCGAACGCCATTGGCAACGCCCCAATCCGTTTTTATCTCTCCTGCTCAAACCCTTATCCAAGCTGTTTGCCAAAATTGCGGCAAAACGGCGCGATGATTTCGTTTCAGGTCGTCTGAAAAGCGAAAAGCTGCCTGTGCCTGTGGTCGTGGTCGGCAATATCCACGCGGGCGGGACGGGGAAAACGCCGATTGTCGCCGCGCTGGTGTCGGGCTTGCAGGAAAAAGGCATCAAGGTCGGCATCATCAGTAGGGGCTACGGGCGCAAAAGTAAGGCGGTTCATGTATTGAATGCCGCGAGCCGTGCGGAAGATGCGGGCGACGAGCCTTTGCTGCTGTTCCGTAAAACCGGCGCGCCGACGGCGGTGGGCAGCAGCCGTGCGGAGGCAGGCAGGGCGTTGCTGGCGGCGCACCCCGACATCGGGCTGATTGTGGCGGACGACGGCTTGCAGCATTACGCCCTGCGGCGGGATGTGGAAATCGCGGTGTTTCCGGCGGCGGATACGGGGCGGACGGATTTGGATTTGCTGCCCAACGGCAGTTTGCGCGAACCTTTGTCGCGTCTGGATTCGGTGGATGCAGTCGTTGTTAGCGGAGGCAAGGCGGATGCGTCATTTGCGCCGTCTAAAAATATGTTTCACAGCCGCATCGAAACGGGACAAATTTACCGTTTGAACAAGCCGTCTGAAATACTGGACACAGGCCGTCTGAAAAATCAAACCGTCGCCGCCGTGGCGGGCATCGCTAAGCCGGAGCGTTTTTTCGATTCGCTGCGGAACATGGGCATCACGTTGAACCAAACCGTCGCGCTGCCCGACCATGCCGACATCGCCGCGGCAGACTTGCCCAATGCGGACGCGGTGATTATTACGGAAAAGGATGCGGTCAAGTTTTCAGACGGCCTCAATCTGAACCATGTATGGGTATTGCCCGTTTATGCGATAATCGAACCTGATTTGGCGGCGTTTGTGTCGGAACAGCTGAAAGATTCGCGACAGGTCGTCTGAAATCAATTGATTCTTTGTTGCTGTTTGTCTTGAATAATAAGGAAATTTATGAACCTGAAGAAACTGCTGCTCACTTTCGTTGCCATTGCCGCCTGTTCCGCCGCAACAGCCGCGCCCCCAAGCGATAAGTCTTTAAATAGATGGATGGAAGTCCAGCATATCGAACGCGACTTTCTCAAAAATTTGACCAACATGGCGGAAGCACAAAACCGACAGCTCATGCAACCGATCATCTCCTCATATCCACCGGAACTGCAGCCGCAATTACAAGCCGCGTCAGACCGTTATATGAACAAAGTGTTTAAAGCTTATTTCACACCGCAACTTAGAAACAAATTAATGAAAGAAATAAAAAAAGTTGCCAAGGACGAGTTCACTCAACAAGAGATTGATGCCATGATTGCGTTTTACGAGACTCCCGTAGGACAATCTATCGTGGAGAAAAATTCGGTATTCATAAAAAAACTCGCCAATATAGGGGCAAGCGAAGCGGATATGAAAGAAATAGAAACAATTAGCGAACACTACCTAATTGAATTTGAAAACGAAATTAAAAAAATATTGTCTGAAGAATGTACCCCCTAAACCTTAAACAGGAGAAAAAGATGAAACTGAAAACCTTGTTATTGCCCTTCGCCGCGCTGGCATTGTGTGCCAACGCATTTGCCGCTACACCCAGCGACGCGTCGCTGGAGCGTCTGTTTGAAGTGCAGAAGATGGATGCCTTGTTGGAACAGTCTTTCCAAAGCATGGAAGGCATTGTGCTTTCCGATCCGAATGTACAGAAATTTTTGAAAGATGCGCCGGAAGACAAACGTCCGCAGTTGGAAGCAGTCTTGAAAAAGTATGCAACCCGGTCGATTGCCGAAATCAATACGCCGCAAGTACGTGCCCAGTTGCGTAAAGCGGCTTTAGACGGCATGAAGACGGTTTATACGCAAGAAGAAGTCAACGCATTGATTGGCTTTTACAGCACGGCAGTAGGCCAATCGATAATGGATAAAACGCCGCGCTATCTTGAGGCAACGATGAAACCGATGATGAGCATCCTTGCCGGCAAATACACCCAATCCAACGAAAGCGCAAACCTGAGGCGCGAAATCCGCCAAATCATGTGCAACGGCAAAAATCCTGCCCAAACCTGCGCCAAACAGCCGAACAAACCGGCACGGAAAAAATAATGCCGCTTGAGGTCGTCTGAAAACGAGCGAAGCGAGTTTCGCCAAAACGAGCGAAGCGAGCTTCGCTAAAACCATCAAACCCGAAAGAAACCCCATGGAAAAAAAATTCTTAGACATCCTCGTCTGCCCCGTTACCAAAGGCAGGCTGGAATATCATCAGGACAAACAGGAATTGTGGAGCCGTCAGGCGAAGCTTGCCTATCCGATTAAAGACGGCATTCCCTATATGCTGGAAAACGAAGCGCGAGCGTTGAGCGAAGAGGAACTCAAAGCATGACCGAATTTGTCGTATTGATTCCGGCGCGGCTGGATTCATCGCGCCTGCCCGGAAAAGCCTTGGCGGACATCCACGGCAAACCGATGGTCGTGCGCGTTGCCGAACAGGCGGCAAAAAGCAAAGCAGCGCGCGTCGTCGTTGCCACCGACCATCCCGATATTCAGACGGCCTGTCAGGCGCACGGCGTCGAAGTCGTCATGACTTCAAACCGGCACGAAAGCGGCACGACGCGCCTTGCCGAAGCCGCCGCCGCGCTGAAACTGCCGCAACATCTGGTGGTCGTCAACGTACAGGGCGACGAGCCGCTGATTGCCCCCGAACTCATCGACCGCACCGCCGAAGTTTTAGTGGAAAACAACGTGCAGATGGCGACCGCGGCGCACGAATTGCACGATTTCGACGAATTTATGAATCCCAACGTCGTCAAAGTCGTCCTCGACAAAAACCGCAACGCCATCTACTTCAGCCGCGCCCCGATTCCCTATCCGCGCGATGCCATGCGCGCCGAAAAACGCGAATTGCCCACCGAAACCGCCGTCCTGCGCCATATCGGCATCTACGCCTACCGCGCCGGCTTCCTGCAACGCTACGCCGAAATGAGCGTCTCGCCGCTGGAAACCATTGAATCGCTGGAACAACTGCGCGTCCTGTGGCACGGCTACCCGATTGCCGTCGAAACCGCCAAAGAAGCCCCCGCCGCCGGTGTGGATACTCAAGAGGATTTGGACAGGGTCAGGGCTGCGTTCGAGGTCGTCTGAAAACTGGCAAGTTTCAATAATTCAACCTCCCTCTTTCTTTGGAAGAAGGTAACCGTGGCGAGGGCTCAGCTCTCGCCACGGACTATGGAAAACGAGTTCAATCATTCAAAAAATTTGAAAATAAAAATAGGAAGAACAATGAAAATTAATGAATATTCTAAATTTAGGGACTTAAATTATGGAAAAGATGATGATAATTTTGAAAATTTTTGGAAGAAAAATAAACATACAAAAAGTATTTTTGAAAATTCAGAACTCTTTGCGCAGAATTATAAAAAGTTTAATGATGTCGATGAGTGTGTTTATTTAGTTGATAAATCCATTAGCAAAACCTTAACGGATAAAATCTATAATGAAAAACAAGAAAACGTTATTTGTTGTTTTTCTTCTAGTAAAATTATAGGTACTTATGGAGAAGAGTTGATGTGGGCTCATTATGCCAATAGCTCAAAAGGTATAAGAATTGACTTTACAATTGATAAGGAGTTTGAAGATATATATGTTAAGAAAGTAGAATATAAGCCAAAAAAACAATTTAATAATGGTGCACAATTAAAAGAAGAATTAAATAATAATAAGTTAGAAAATATAATGTGTCGTAAAAGCAAAGCTTGGGCATATGAGAAAGAGCATAGGGCAATTTTTCATAAAGATGGTATTCCTTTGGAAGAAGGGAAAAAGCTTGAACCTTTCATTTTTCCAATAAATATTAAGGCAATCACTTTTGGCCGTGGTTGCGGTTTTTTTCCTGATAAAAAACCTGATGTAGAAGCATATGATTTTAAGCAAGAACAGAAGAATGCTGAAAAGCATATTTTAAAAATTGCAAGCTTTATATATAAAGTTCTAAAAGAAAGTAATAAATATAAAGATAGTATGCCAGAATTTTATCGTTATGAAGATAAATATTCATTAAAGACAATTAAAATAGAAGAAAATGAATTATCAAAAGAAATGAAAAAAATACAAAATAAATCACAAGACAAAATACAGAAACTAAGCCAAAAAATAGTTCAATTACAAAAAGAAATAGTCGATTTAGAAAAGGAAATAGTTAATTTGAAAAAAGCTAAGCAGTGAACCTGAAATAAAAAACAACCCGATAATCCGTTCTACCCAAAACACCGACAGAAAGCCCTTATATGACCGATTTACGCCATTTGAGCCGCGAAGAGCAAAAACTGCTTGCCGATGTTACCCTGCTGGTTCAAAACGACGACCAAGAGTTTAACTATGAAATGTTGAAAGCCGCCGCGCCGGACGAAGCCAGCGGCGAGTTTTGGTTCCGTATGGCGGAAACGCTCAGCACGCTGCCGCCCAACCGTTCGCTGGATTTGCGTTTGAACGGCGGCAGGCTGACGGTTGCCGTGTCGATTTTGTCGGTTTTGCTGCAAGACAGCCCCGAGATTCCGCAGCTTTGGGCGCAAAAGGTGATTGCGCTCAACTATCTGGCTCACGGACATCAGACGCGCGCGCTCGGTTTGGCGCAGCAGGCGGACAAGGCGGCGGAAGCCAACGAGGAAGAGTATTTGGCAAAGACTTTATCGCAAAACCTGCTTTCCACTTTGAAAGACGCATTGGAGCGTTTTCCCGAAGACACATGGTTTGCCGAAATGCGCGATGACGCATGGAAACATTTCGGTGAGTAACAGGTCGTCTGAAGTTTTGAACGATAAACGCAAGCCGTGTAAAATCATTTGAATCACGTTTCAAATCCATATCATTTAACAAGAAGGAACAACCATGAAAGTATTATTGTTAGGCGCGCCGGGCGCGGGCAAAGGCACTCAGGCTCAATTCATCACCGCTGCGTTCGGCATTCCGCAAATTTCCACCGGCGATATGCTCCGCGCTGCGATTAAAGCAGGCACGCCGCTGGGTTGGGAAGCGAAAAAAATCATTGACGAAGGCGGCTTAGTGCGCGACGACATCATCATCGGCATGGTGAAAGAACGCATCGCGCAAGACGACTGCAAAAACGGTTTCCTGTTTGACGGTTTCCCGCGCACGCTGGCACAAGCCGAAGCGATGGTTGAAGCAGGCGTGGATTTGGACGCCGTGGTTGAAATCGACGTACCTGACAGCGTGATTGTCGACCGCATGAGCGGCCGCCGCGTTCACTTGGCTTCCGGCCGCACCTACCACGTTACCTACAATCCGCCCAAAGTCGAAGGCAAAGACGACGTAACCGGCGAAGATTTGATTCAGCGCGACGACGACAAAGAAGAAACCGTCAAAAAACGCCTTGCCGTTTACCACGAGCAAACCGAAGTGCTGGTCGATTTTTACAGCAAGCTGGAAGGCGAACATGCGCCGAAATACATCAAGGTTGACGGTACTCAGCCGGTAGAAGCCGTGAAAGCCGAAATATTGGGCGCATTGGGCAAATAAATCGAAAAGGTCGTCTGAAAACAAAACAGAAAGTCAGGTTTTCAGACGACCTGTTTTTGACAAACAGCGTGTTGCAACCGAAAAATAATCATTCGGCGTCATTCCCGCGCAGGCGGGAATCCATTTCTGAATTTGGGCAATCGCTGTTTAAATCTGATGAACTGAGTTTTATCAATGGATTCCCGCCTGCGCGGGAATGACGGCTGATGTGCCGGTTCAAATTTATCCGAAACAGTTTGTCGGAGGCTTGAGTCCGCGTAGGTCGGACATCAATGCCCGACCTACGGTTTGAATTTACGTTGTTATAGTGGATTAACAAAAATCAGGACAAGGCGACGAAGCCGCAGACAGTACAGACAGTACAGAACCGATTCACTTTGGTGCTTCAGCACCTTAGAGGAATCGTTCTCTTTGAACTAAGGCGAGGTAACGCCGTCGGTTTAAAGTTAAGCCACTATACTGCGAAAAAGACGATAAAGGTCGTCTGAAAACCCGAAACGAAAACACCATGAATCCTTTAATCACCGACTTCCAAACTCCGCAACAACGCACCCCCGTCATCGTTGCCCTTGATTTTGCCAACGAAAAAGACACGCTCGGATTCGTCCGCAACCTTGATCCGACGTTGTGCCAAATCAAAATCGGCAAAGAGCTGTTTACCGCCACGGGGCGCAGTTTGGCGGAAAGCCTGATTCATCAGGGTTTCAAACTTTTTCTCGATTTGAAATATCACGACATTCCCCACACCGTCGCGCAGGCGTGCAAAGTCGCCGCCGACATGGGCGTGTGGATGGTCGATATGCACGCATCGGGCGGCCGCCGCATGATGGAAGCCGCCGCCGAAGCCGTTGCCGGATACGGCACGAAGCCGCTCTTAATCGGCGTAACCGTGTTAACCAGCATGGAACAAAGCGATTTGGCAGAAATCGGTTTGAACATCGCCCCTGAAGAGCAAGTCATCCGTTTGGCGAAACTGGCGCAAAGTTCGGGCTTAGACGGCGTGGTCTGTTCCGCCCAGGAAGCCGCACCGCTGCGCCGCGAATTGGGACAGGATTTTGTCTTGGTAACGCCCGGCATCCGTTTGGACGTTGCCGGCAACAACGACGACCAACGCCGCATCATGACGCCCGCCGAGGCATTGGCGGCAGGTTCAACTTATCTGGTGATGGGCCGCCCCGTTACCCAAGCCGCCGATCCGGTAGCCGTATTGCGCGAAGTGAACCGCGTGGCGAACGCTTAAGGTCGTCTGAAATATGAGAGCCATCGTCATCGGGGCAACCGGCGCAACAGGCAAATCCCTGTTGCCCTTGCTGACAGCACATTCGGAAATCGAGCGTATAGACTGCTTCGGACGCAGAAATCCCGATTTTTCCCATCCCAAGCTGTGCGCTCATCAGATTGACTTTGCCCAGATTGAAACATGGCGTGATGAAGTGCAGGGAGATGTGTTGTTTGCCTGCTTGGGCACGACTTTGAAAGCGGCAGGCAGCAAAGAGGCGCAATGGGCTGTCGATTACGAAGCGAATCTTGAGTTTGCCAAAGCTGCACGAAAAAACGGCGTAAAAACCTTGGTTTTGGTTTCCGCTTCCGGCGCAAATGCCGCTTCACGCCTGTTTTATCCAAGGATGAAAGGCGAATTGGAGCAGGCATTAATTGCTTTGAACTTTCCGCACCTCATCATTTTCCGTCCGCCATTGCTGATTCGTCCGAATAGCGACCGCTTGGGCGAAAAAGTTACCAAACGGATTTTGTACGGACTCAACCGCATCGGTCTGTTGAAAAACCAACGCCCGCTTGCCGTTGAGACATTGGCAAAAGCCATGCTGAAGGTGGCTTTGAGACCGCCTGAACATTCAGTGCAGGTATATGAACCTCAAGATATTTTCAGACTTTCGGACGGATAATCCGAATACGCAGTTTTGCAGAAAATTTTAACAACGGAGCCAGTATGGTTACCAAGTTCCAACAAGAAACCCTCAAATCCCGTTTCGCGCAAGCCAAAGTCCTTGTTGTCGGCGACGTGATGCTCGACCGCTATTGGTTTGGCGACGTGTCCCGTATTTCGCCCGAAGCGCCCGTGCCGGTAGCGAAAATCGGACGTATCGACCAACGGGCGGGCGGTGCGGCGAATGTTGCGCGCAACATCGCTTCGCTGGGCGGCAAAGCAGGGCTGTTGTCGGTAACTGGCGACGACGAAGCCGCCAACGCACTCGACGCGCTGATGGCGCAGGACGGCGTCGCCTCCTATCTGATGCGCGACAAACAAATCGCCACCACCGTCAAACTGCGCGTCGTCGCCCGCAACCAGCAGCTTATCCGCCTTGATTTTGAAGAACATCCCAACCGCGAAGTGTTGGAGCAAATCAAGCAGAAATACCGTGAAGTATTGCCCGAATACGACGCAATCATTTTTTCAGACTACGGCAAAGGCGGCCTGTCGCACATCTCCGATATGATAGATTGGGCGAAACATGCCGGTAAAACCGTATTAATCGACCCCAAAGGCGACGATTACGAAAAATACGCAGGCGCCACGCTGATTACGCCCAACCGCGCCGAATTGAAAGAAGTGGTCGGCAGTTGGAAAAACGAAAGCGAGCTGACCGAAAAAGCGCAAAACCTGCGCCGCCACCTCGACCTGACCGCCGTTTTACTGACCCGAAGCGAAGAGGGCATGACCCTGTTCAGCGAAGGCGAACCCATTTACCAGCCCACCCGCGCCCAGGAAGTTTACGACGTATCCGGCGCAGGCGACACCGTCATTGCCGGAGTGGGTTTGGGGCTGGCGGCAGGCTACACCATGCCCGAAGCCATGCACCTCGCCAATACCGCCGCCGGCGTCGTCGTCGCCAAACTCGGCACGGCGGTTTGCTCGTTTGCAGAGTTGAATAAAGCATTGGAAGAGCAGTAATTTCTTTTTCAGACGACCCCGTCTTTCCAAGGTCGTCTGAAACGAGTGCAACGAGTTTCGCTAAAACCAAAAATCAAAGGAAACCCAATATGACCATCATCGTAACAGGCGCGGCC
Source organism: Neisseria sp. HMSC074B07 (assembly GCF_001810355.1). Taxonomy (NCBI): domain Bacteria; kingdom Pseudomonadati; phylum Pseudomonadota; class Betaproteobacteria; order Neisseriales; family Neisseriaceae; genus Neisseria; species Neisseria sp. HMSC074B07. Next base: position 24,390 of record NZ_KV800930.1, read on the forward strand.
GGCTTTATCGGCAGCAATATCGTCAAAGCCCTCAACCAACGCGGCATTACCGACATCGTCGCCGTCGACAACCTGACTCGTGGCGAAAAATTCAAAAACCTTGCCGAGTGCGAAATCGCCCACTACCTCGACAAACACGAATTCATCCGCCAAGTGCGCGGCCATCTTCTGCCTTACGAAAACATCGAAGCCGTCTTCCACCAAGGCGCATGTTCCGACACCATGAACCACGACGGCCTCTACATGATGGACAACAACTACCAGTACACGCTCGACCTTTTGGACTGGTGTCAGGATGAACGCATCCCCTTCCTCTACGCCTCCAGTGCCGCCGTGTACGGCAAAGGCGAAATCTTCCGCGAAGAGCGCGAACTTGAAAAACCGCTCAACGTGTACGGCTACTCCAAATTCCTGTTTGACCAAGTATTGCGCCGCCGCATGAAAGAAGGCCTGACCGCCCAAGTCGTCGGCTTCCGCTACTTCAACGTTTACGGACAACACGAACAACACAAAGGCCGCATGGCATCCGTCGCCTTCCACCATTTCAACCAATACCGCGAACACGGTTACGTCAACCTGTTCGGAGCCAACGACGGCTACGGCAACGGCGAACAAACCCGCGACTTCGTCAGCGTCGAAGACGTCGCCAAAGTCAACCTCTACTTCTTCGACCACCCCGAACTCTCCGGCATCTACAACCTCGGCACCGGCCGCAGCCAACAGTTCAACGAACTCGCCGCCGCCACCGTCAACGCCTGCCGTGCCGCTGAAGGCAAACCTGAATTGAGCTTAAAAGAGCTGATAGAAGAAGAACTTATCCGCTACGTCCCCTTCCCCGACGCGCTCAAAGGCAAATACCAAAGCTTCACCCAAGCCGACATTGCCAAACTGCGCGAAGCCGGATACAAGGAAGAATTTTTGGATGTCAAAGCAGGCGTCGAGCGCTACGTCAAATGGATGCTGGAAAATTTGGCTTAATTTGAAATGCCCATAAAAGAGGTCGTCTGAAAACTCGGATTTGAGGTTTTCAGACGACCTTTCCCATACAAACCTCGTCTGAAACCCCTTATAATCCAACCTTTCCCCTTTCTTCCCGCCCTCCCAATGTCCGAACTCTTCGCGCCCTCCTCCATTTCCGTATCCGAACTCAACGCCCTCGCCAAAGCCTTGCTGGAAGACCATCTTGCCGGTTTGTGGATTGCGGGCGAAGTGTCCAACCTGACCCGTGCCGCCAGCGGACATTATTATTTCTCGCTCAAAGACAGCCGCGCTCAGGTGCGTTGCGCGATGTTTAAAGGTGCGGCGGCGCGTTTGGCGAAACCTTTGAAAGAAGGCGACCATATCGAAGTGGCGGGCAAAATCAGTATTTACGAGGCGCGGGGCGAATTTCAGATTACCGTGAACGAGGTGCGGCTAAAAGGCTTGGGACAACTTTACGAAGCCTACGAGCGGCTGAAGGCGCAGTTGCAGGCGGAAGGCGCGTTTGCGGCGGAACGCAAGAAACCTTTGCCCGCCCGAGCGCAATGTATCGGCATCGTAACCAGTCTGGCGGCGGCGGCATTGCGCGATGTCGTTACCACCTTGAAACGCCGCGCGCCCGAAATTCCCGTCATCGTTTATCCAACCGCCGTTCAAGGCTCGGGCAGCGAGTTTCAGATTGCCCAAGCGATTAAAACCGCATCGCAACGCGCCGAATGCGATGTGTTGATTGTCTGTCGCGGCGGTGGCAGCATTGAAGACTTATGGGCGTTTAACGAAGAGCCGGTCGTGCACGCCATCGAAGCCTGCGCGATTCCCATCGTCAGCGGCGTGGGACACGAAACCGATTTCACGCTTGCCGATTTCGTTTCCGACGTGCGCGCACCCACGCCGACCGGCGCGGCGGAACTGGTCAGCCCCAACCGCCAAGAATCGTTACACCGCCTCGCCCAGGCCAAAGGTCGTCTGAAAACCGTTTTGGAACAACGCTATTTCGATGCCAGCCAAAAACTTGACTGGCTCGCGCGGCAAATCCGCCACCCGCGCCAAAAACTCGACGAGCAGCGCACCTATATCCACAAACTGGCGCAAACCCTGTCCTACTCAATGACGCAAAATGTCCGCGCCCACACCGCCCGTTTCGAACGCCAAACCCAAGCCCTGAAACATTGCCGCCCCGATATTTCCGTTTACCGGCAAGACATCGACCGCTTTCAGACGACCTTGTCGCACGCCTTCCGCCAACTGCTTGCCCGCCGCCGCCAAAGCCTGACCGCCCAAACCGCCCTGCTCGAAGCCGTATCGCCGCAGCAGATTTTGGAGCGCGGCTTCTCCGTCGTCAAAAACACACGCGGACAAGTCATCCGCAACGCCGATGTTTTAAAGCAAGGGCAGAAACTGCACATCACTTTTGCCGACGGCGAAACCGACGTGCGCGTGGCCAAAGAACAGGCGCAGCAGGAATTGTTTGATTAATCGCCGGCTTGAATGAAGAAGGTCGTCTGAAAACGAGCGTGGCAAGTTTTCAGACGACCTTTTGATTTTGATGGAAGGCAAGAAACAGGACTATCGTGAACTCAGATATAGTGGATTAAATTTGAATCAGGACAAGGCGACGAAGCCGCAGACAGTACAGACAGTACAGCAAGGCAAGGCAACGTCGTACTGGTTTAAAGTTAATCCACTATAAATACCGCAAAACCTGCCTTCCCCACCCCATCTCCTGCCGGACCAAATTTGGCGCAGATTACCGAATGCAGTGATTACCGCTTGACTGAATATTCAAACAAAACATCTTGATTTCAATCTAAAAATATTGCACCGACTCAAATTTAATCCAAACAAAAAGGTCGTCTGAAAATATTCAGACGACCTTTTGAGTTCAAACGATGAACGATTAGTGCTGATGCGCGCCACCGTGGTCATGACCATGACCGTGATCCATGCCGGATTGCGGCGCGGTTTTCACTTCCAGTTGTACGGTTTGAGGTTTGGCATTTTTGAATTTCAGGGTAACCGGTACTTTTTCGCCTTCTTTCAGCGGTTTTTTCAGACCCATGAACATAACGTGGTAGCTGCCCGGTTTCAGCTCGGTTACGCCTTTTGCCGCCAGCGGAACACCACCTTTGACTTCGCGCATGCGCATCACGCCGTTGTCGTTGACATGGGTATGCACTTCAACGCGATCGGCTACCGGGCTGCTGCCGCCGACCAAGAAGTCTTGTTTGGCTTCATCGTTGTGGATCTTCATGAACGCGCCGCCCATTTTCATACCTTCGACGGTGGCACGCGCCCAACCGTCTTCAACGTGAACACCGGCTGCGGAAGCGGTGGATACCAAACCTGCTGCGATCAGGGTTGCCAATAATTTTTTCATGTATTGCTCCTTTATGATGAAATGGGTGGTTTTGTTGCGGCAAAAGCTTTCCGCGCGACATTGCATGTCGGTAATACTGTTCTCATCCTACATGCAATGGTCGTCTGAATGCTTTGACTCAGATTAAACAAAATGATTCAAATTAATTCATGAGAATTAATACTTAGTAAGTATAAATCATCTCGAAGTAAATTTAAACATACCCGCGCCATAATGCGATCGCCCACACGATGCCCAGCATCGTCAAAGCGAGCAATTGCGCGGCGGAGCCGGCATCTTTGGCGCGTTTTGCCAATTCGTGTTTTTCGGTGGAAGTGTGGTCGACGGCGGCTTCGACGGCGGTGTTGAACAATTCGGTGATCAGCGAAACAAACGACGCAATAATCAGCAGCATTTTGGTCGCGGAGTCGAAATTGAGGATGAAGGTCAAGACAATCAAAATCAGGTTCAGCCACAATACTTGGCGGAACGCGCTTTCATAGCGGTAGGCGGCGGCAAGCCCGTCTTTGGAATAGCCGAATGCGTTGATGATGCGTTTGATACCGCTTTTACCTTTTTTATCGGCAGCGTAAGAAGATGGTTTCATAAGTAATGTTTGTATCAATATTTATATTTGTAAAAAGGGGTCGTCTGAAAACGAGCGAAGCGAGTTTCGCCAAAACGAGCGCAGCGGGTTTCGCTAAAACGAGCAAAGCGAGTTTTACTAAAACGGATTCGGGTTTCAGACGACCTTTCGGTATTATTGTTTGGACCAAGCTTCGACAGCGTCGGCAAACATCGCGGCGACGTCGAAGTTTTTTTGTTTCATGATTTCTTGGAAACCGGTCGGGCTGGTCACGTTGACTTCGGTCAGGTTGCGGCCGATGACGTCCAAACCTGCCAGCAAGATGCCGCGGCGTTTGAGTTCGGGGGCGAGAGTCTCGGCGATTTCTCGATCGCGTTCGCTCAATTCCTGCGCCACGCCGCGTCCGCCTGCCGCAAGATTGCCGCGTGTCTCGCCGTTTTGCGGAATACGCGCCAAAGCATAGGGGACGACTTCGCCGCCGATAATCAGGATGCGTTTGTCGCCGTAGACAATTTCGGGGATGTAGCGTTGCGCCATGATGGTGCGGGAATCAAGCTGCATCAGGGTTTCGAGGATGCTGCCGATGTTGGGATCTTTTTCGGTCAGGCGGAAAATGCCCATGCCGCCCATGCCGTCCAGCGGTTTGATGATGATGTCGCCGTGTTCTTTCAAAAATGCGCGGACATCGGCGGAACGGGTCGTAACCAGCGTAGGCGCGGTGAACTGGCTGAAATTCAAAATCGCCAGTTTTTCGTTGAAATCGCGCATGGCCTGTCCGCTGTTGAAGACTTTGGCGCCCTGCTGTTCCGCCAGCGTCAGGAATTGGGTGGCGTAGAGGTATTGCATATCGAACGGCGGGGCGGTGCGCATAATGACGGCATCGAAGTCTTTCAAGGTCGTCTGAACTTTGTCTGCCGCTTTAAACCACTCATGATCATCGTCGCTTTTTGCACCGAGAAACTCAAACGGCGCAGCCTGAGCCGTCACCAATCCTTGCTGTACGGACAATTCGCCGCTCAAGGTATGGAAAAGCTGCCAGCCGCGTTTTGCCATTTCGCGCATCATGGCGTAGGTGGTGTCTTTGTAGGTTTTGAAACTTGCCATCGGATCGGCAATAAACAGGACTTTCATGGGAACTTCCTTATAAACAAACGACGTAATCATACCTTGTATTGAGGTCGTCTGAAAGGGCGCGGGCGGTTTGGCAAAGAGGTCGTCTGAAAAGCGGTTTGTGAATGGTTACACAAACTTCCTTTTCAGACGACCTCTCCGATTCTGCGTTTAAGCGGCGGCAAGGCTGATTAACTCTGCCGCGTGGCTGCGGGTCGTGTCGGTAATGATTTCGCCGCCAAGCATACGGGCGATTTCTTCGATACGCTGCTGATGGTCCAACACACTGATTTCGCTGACGGTTTGTTCGCCTTCGCTGTGTTTGCGCACCTGCCAATGGTTTTCACCGCATGAAGCGACTTGCGGCAGGTGGGTCACGGCGAGCACCTGATGTTTTTTACCCAAAGCACGCAGTGCTTTGCCGACCATTTCTGCCACGCCGCCGCCGATACCGGTATCGACTTCATCAAAAATCAGCGTAGGGACTTGCGTGTATTGGCTGGTAACCACCTGCAAGGCAAGGCTGATGCGGGCAAGTTCGCCACCGGACGCGACTTTGTTCAGCGGACGGGACGGATTGCCTTTGTTGGCGGCAACTTGGAACTGTACCTGCTCCAAACCGTGCGCTGTGGGCGAAGACGGCAGCAGAACGATGTCGAAACGCGCGCCTTTCATGGCGAGATGCTGCATATGTCCGGTCGTTTCCTCGCCCAACCTGCCCGCCGCCTGATGGCGCATGGCGGAAAGAACATGAGCGGCCTCCTGATATTCGGCAAGGTTGCGGGCAACGGTTTGCGTCAACGCTTCCAAATCGGCAGCGGCTTGCAGGCTTTGCAGGCGCTCATCAATTTCAGCCAGCTTTTGCGGCAGGGCTTCAGGCTCGATGCGGTATTTCCGCGCCATCCCCATCAGCTCGCCCATGCGCTGCTCCTGCGCCGCCAATTCATTGGGATCGATGTCGCTTCGGCCTGCGACGTCGCGCATATTGGCACTGATTTCGCCCAATTCGGCTTCAATGCTCGCCAGCATATTCAGGCTTTCGGCAAAGCGCGGCTCAATGTTTTGCAGATTGGTCAACAGCTTTTGGCATTGATAAATTTGACGTTGGATGCCGTTGTCGCCATCGATGTAGTCGCCGACTTCTTCGGCAGCCTGCAACAGCTCGGCAGAATGGGCAAGACTGTCGTGGCTTTGGCTGAGGGCTTCCCATTCGCCTTGTTTGACGTCCAACTGGTTCAATTCGTTGAACTGCCATTCCAAACGCTCACGCTCGATAATGATGGTCTCGGCGTGTTCCTGCGCCTCTTGGAGGGCTTTTTTCGCATTGACCCAGTTTTGATAAAGCTGTCTGACAGTTTCCGCCTGCGCTTTGCTGCCCGCAAATGCGTCCAACAATTCGCGCTGGGCGGATTCTTGATTGAGGGAATGATGGGCGTTTTGCCCGTGGATGTCGATAAGCTGCCCGCCGACGGCTTTAAGCTGCGCCAGCGTGGCTGCCTGATTATTGATGAAGCTGCGGCTTTTCCCTTTGGCATCGATGATGCGGCGGATGCTGAGTTCTTCCGCGTCTTCGTCCAAAAAACCCTGTTCCTGCAATTGGGCTTTGAGATTGGGCAAAAGGCTGATGTCGAACAATGCCGACAACTGCGCTTCCTTCGCACCGCTGCGGACTTGGCTGTAATCGGCCTTATCGCCCAACAAAAGTCCGATTGCGTCCAGCGTAATCGATTTGCCCGCGCCTGTTTCGCCGGTCAAGACGGTAAAACCGCTTTGGAAATCCAGATTGAGGTTTTCAACAATGACAAAATCGCGCAGGGAAAGTGCCAACAGCATGGTAGTATTCCTTAGTAAATCGACCGCACATCGGCGGCTAACTTTAGATATGCTGATTATAACTAAGATTTTTTATAGTTTGAATAAGGTTTTCCTTATTTTATATCTAACAAACTGAATACAATGATATTATTTTTTAAAAAAAGGTCGTCTGAAAACTGAACTGGCCCCCA
>NZ_KV800931.1:0-1822 GCF_001810355.1 Neisseria sp. HMSC074B07
TGGGGGCCAGTTCAGTTTTCAGACGACCTTTTTTCCTTTATTCATCTTCTGTTTTACTCATCGTCAGCCAGTCCCAAAAGTTTTCGCTCCATTTGCCGATGCGGTAGAGGAAGAGGGCGTAGCTTTCTTGAAGCAGGAATTTGTTTTTTTCCTTGCTTTGGTCGAACCGCGTGGTCGGCGTGGCGGAGATGTAGGCTTCGATGTCGAGGTCGGAGGCGATTTCGAGGGCGCGGGCGAGGTGGTAGGGGTCGCTGACGATGATGATGCTTCCGATGCCTTCGGCGCGCAGTATTGGGCGGATGTTGCGGATATTTTCGTAGGTGTTGCGCGAGGTGTTTTCAAAGAGGATGTTGTGCGCAGGTATGCCTTGTTTGAGGGCGTAGCGCCGACCGACTTCGGCTTCGGTCATGTAGCCTTTTTTGGGTGTTCCGCCGGTGAAAACGATTTTTTCGACGCGGTGGCTTTGGTAGAGGGTGATGGCGTGGTTGATGCGTTCGCGGAAGATGGGCGAAGGCCGTTTGTCCCACGCGGCGGCGCCGAGCACGAGGGCGGCATCGGCGCGGATATGACCGGGCAGGGGCTGCGAGCCGGTGTGGTACACCTGCCATGCGCCCTCGCCGAATATGCCGAGTACCAACAGGATACTCAGGCCTATGCCGCGAAAGAGGTAGTAGCGCAAGCCGTTGCGGCTGCGGAACAGGGAAATCATGTAGGGACGGCCTTCCCGCGCTTCAGTCCAACAGGGCTTCGATGTTTTCGAGCGGTCTGCCGATGGCGGCTTTGTCCTGTGTGGTCAGGATGGGGCGTTCGAGCAGGGCAGGGTGGGCTGCGATGGCTTCGAGCAGGGCTTGGTTGTCGAGGTCGGGCTTGTCCAAACCGAGTTCTTTGTACAAGTCGTCTTTGACGCGCATCATGCTGCGTACGGACGCCAAGCCCAGCTTGGCGAAAATGTCTTTCAGTGTCGCCAAGCTGGGCGGGGTGTCGAGGTATTTGACGACTTCGGCTTTGATGCCGCGCGCTGCGAGCAGGTCGAAAGCGGCGCGCGATTTGCTGCAACGCGGATTGTGGTAGAGCGTGAATTCAGACGACATAGGGTTCTCCAATGTTTTTAGATTTTGCTGATGGGCTTTATTATCGGCTGCCTTGGCGATTTCCTCAACTTATCACCCAATAATCGTCATTTTTTACCGCTAAAATCCAACATCTTCATTTTCTCCATAGACAGCACGCTGAAAGGGGTTACAATGCGTTCATCTGATTGATGCAAAGGATGGAACTTATGAAAAAATTATTGCTTGCCTCTGTTTTGATGACCGCTGCCCTGTCTGCCCCGGCGTTTGCCGCCGACCCGCTGGCAGGCTGGAACGACAACAAACCGCAAAGCCTGCAATCTCTCAAAGCCCCCGTGCGCGTGGTGAACCTGTGGGCGACCTGGTGCGGTCCGTGCCGTAAGGAAATGCCCGCCATGTCCGCTTGGTACAAAGCGCAGAAAAAAGGCAGCGTCGATATGGTCGGTATCGCGTTGGATACTTCCGACAACATCGGCAAATTCCTGAAACAAACCCCTGTCAGCTATCATGTTTGGCGTTATACCGGCGCGGACAGCCGCAATTTCATGAAGTCTTACGGCAACAACGTCGGCGTATTGCCGTTCACCGTCGTCGAAGCTCCAAAATGCGGCTACAAACAAACCATCACCGGCGAAGTCAACGAAAAAAGCCTGACCGCCGCCGTCAATGCGGCTAAAGAGAAATGTAAATAAATCGGGCTAAACCGAACTGAGAAAACAAAAAGGTCGTCTGAAAACTGAACTGGCCCCCAA
>NZ_KV800932.1:0-251 GCF_001810355.1 Neisseria sp. HMSC074B07
GCGCAATTGATAGCGGCCGCTGCAATAGGGCTGTGCGGTCCAGTAGGCGGTATCGATGGCGGATTTGGTGACGGTTGGTGAAGTTTCTGCCGATGGCGAAGCGGTGGGCGTGCAGGCTGTGGCGGCAACTATTAAAGACAGCGTGGTCAGACGGATGGACATGGATAAGCTCCGTGATGAATAGGGGTCGTCTGAAAGTATAGTTTATTCAGACGACCTTTGTCATAAAACGGGCTTGGCGGTATTTATTC
>NZ_KV800933.1:0-208 GCF_001810355.1 Neisseria sp. HMSC074B07
AACGACCTGCTGATGGGCGGCGATGATCGTGACTATCTTTACGGAGATAACGGAGATGACGTGCTACAAGGAGGCGAAGGAAACGACCTGCTCGATGGTGGATACGGCAACGATACTTTAGACGGTGGCAGCGGTGCAGACAGCATGAGCGGCGGATATGGAAATGATATCTATCATGTGGACAATATAAATGATACTGTCACCGAGC
>NZ_KV800934.1:0-449 GCF_001810355.1 Neisseria sp. HMSC074B07
ATCCACGTTGGTGACGAGATCGAAATCGTAGGTCTGAAAGAAACTCAAAAAACCACTTGTACCGGTGTTGAAATGTTCCGCAAACTGCTGGACGAAGGTCAAGCCGGTGACAACGTAGGCGTATTGCTGCGCGGTACCAAACGTGAAGAAGTGGAACGCGGTCAAGTATTGGCTAAACCGGGTACCATCACTCCGCACACCAAATTCAAAGCAGAAGTGTACGTATTGAGCAAAGAAGAGGGTGGTCGTCATACTCCGTTCTTCGCCAACTACCGTCCTCAATTCTACTTCCGTACTACCGACGTAACCGGCGCGGTTACTTTGGAAGAAGGTGTAGAAATGGTTATGCCTGGTGAGAACGTAGCCATTACTGTAGAACTGATTGCGCCTATCGCTATGGAAGAAGGTTTGCGCTTTGCGATTCGCGAAGGTGGCCGTACCGTAGGTGC
>NZ_KV800935.1:0-28573 GCF_001810355.1 Neisseria sp. HMSC074B07
GCCAACTGCACACCGCCAATGAAAACATCCACCTGGTCAGCGGCAACCATACCGACATCACCGCCGGTCAAAGCCTGACCGCCCATGCGGCAGAGAGTCTCAACCTGTTTGCGCAAAGCAGCGGCATCAAGGTGCAGGCCAATCAGGGCAAAGTGGAAGTGCAGGCACAGAATGACGAGTTGCAGCTGAATGCGCTGAAGGATGCAACGTTAACCAGCAGCGCAGGGAAAATCACCATTGCGGCGAAGGAAGAGATTCTGATTACCTGCAAAGGGGCGTATATCAAGCTGAGTAACGGGGAAGTGGAGATCGGGAGTCCGAAGCTGGTTAGGGTGAAGGCGCCGATGGAGGTGACGGGGCCGAATAGTGCAGGGGTAAATATGAAAAATATGCCTACTGTCAACCGATATAACCAGCAGTTTGTACTACAGTTACCTTCAGGAAGGAAATTGAAAGAATGGGATGTCAAATTAAATAGTGAACATGAAGAATTATTTTTGGAAACTTCAAAACAAGGCAAAACAGAACGTATTTATTCGGATAAGCAGGAAACGCTGAGCTTGGATAATGTATGGTATAAAATAGAGTTTATTCAAAAAGATAAGGAGAATTAAATGGCTTTTAGGGATTATATTGTTCAGGCTGAGACGGAAACAGATACTAAAGCTTGCACTTATGAACAAGTTGAGTGCCCGAAATGGTGGGATATGTGGCAGCAATATGCCTATATGCAGCTTTCCTTTGCATCGCAGAATGGGCAGACTGCCGTTTTCAGCGCGAGTCCTGTACCAAGGGCAAAGACCATTGCCGGTATCTACGCACGTTTTTATTTGGAACAGGAAAAATATGGCAATCCCAAACTGATGGGTAGGTATTATTGGATGGGATTAGGGGCATTTGCTTCTAAAACAGTCGCCTTTTCTTTTAACGCATGGCAGTCTCATTTGGCTAATGACGCAACTAGAATTCTGATCGCCGGAAATTTTTGGCTGTTTATGGATGTTTCCCCTTGGCACTGGGGATATAACCAATGCGAACAAAGTTTCAACAAATGTTTTGAAAAGCGGGATTATTCTAACTTAGCCAAGGTTCAACCCAAAGTTGCAACGGCGATCCAGCAGTTTATCAGTTTTTTTGGAGAACCTGAGGCATTAAAGGAAATTGGCTACTTCAAAACGAGGAAGGGCGCTTATTTGATGAAATCGTTTGAATATTTGCAGGAGGTTGAAATGCTGATGAAGAAAAAACAAACTGGTTCTCAAGACAAACTAATTGATGAAAAAATAAGACAAGCCCAATTCAAGCATCTGATCGAACTTGCCAATCATGAGCAAAGGATCGTTCTGCAACCCCTCTGCTGGAACAAACCCAAACTGAGAAGCGCAATGAAATGGATGAGGTTTGTTTCCGCTGTAGCACCCGATTTGAAGTTGGTACTGACCGAACGTCAAAATAGTCAAGATTCAAGGTTTGTCAGCACCCCTTCGGATAAAGAGGTTTCGGAAAAAATGCCGAGTTTCGAAGTAGAAAATGTCGAGCACCGTATGATATGGATTAAGGAGGCAGCAAGAAAATACCACAGACTGATGAAGGAGCAGCCCGAAAAAATCCATGCCTCGCTCAAAGCCTTGGCTGGATGGTATTCGGATAAACTGACTCCCAAGGCTTAAAAGGGAATCGTACATGAAAAAATTCCTCAAAACCCTCCCCGTCTTAGTAGTATTTACCGTATGCGCTATTGCATATGCCCCCCTGTTTGCCCAAAAGGATTGGAAAATGAATACAGGCATTCCCGAAATCTCCCTGCGTGAAAACGAGCAAGAACTGGTTAACCGCTTAAACGGCGGTTACGAACAAATATACGGTACAGGCTTTATCAGTCTGGGCGATCACCCCAAGATACGCTTCAAGCATGGGGAACACAGCTTTATGCTGCCGGACAACAGTCACGTATTGGCTTCCAGTCAGGAAGGAAACGGCTGGGGCGTAACCAGTATTGAAGTGGATGCGGAGTTTTACCGCTCCGACCGACCTGACAAACATTTTCAAGCAAGGAAAAAGTTTTTAGGGCTGCTGCGGGAGCTGCAAGCTAAAGGCTGGAAGCGGTATTACTATCCTGGCGGCGCACGGATGGTCGATAAAATAGATATTTTTCAGGGCGGGGAATATGTCTATATAGATTACGAACCAAGCGAGCAGGAGTGGCTAAATGTCTTTACCCAAGGACTTGAAAGCCTTTCCTATGAACTGTATGTCGACGGAGTTATATTATCTATTAGCCTTAATGCAGACTCCAACGAATATTGGCAAGGCTACTCGATATATAAGATTAGTATGGAGTTCGATGCTTTGGAATATAAATTTCAGGATTACAGTGGTGTTTACAAGAGAGATAACGACGACCGCTTTATCCCTGCAAAGTGGCTGCCCATGGTGGAAGAAGTGTTGCAGTCTAATGATAAATACCGTATGGAAAAAGAACGCGAGCTGAAAAGGCAGGGCATAAAAATAGACGAAAGCTATCAAGACCCACTGCCGAAGATATATACCGACTATTTGAAAAATAAAGGTAAAAAATACTGATTAGCCAGCATAGGTTAGGTTAAAAACCCAACTTTAAAAAAGGTCGTCTGAAAACTTTCAGACGACCTTTGCGTTTATTTAGGATCGCAGCGGAAATGGTAGGCGCAGATTTCGAAGCCGTTTTTGAAATACAGGCGGTGTGCATCGACGCGGTCGTGGTTGACGTGGACGTTGAGGTGGATTTTGGTCACGCCCGTTTCCGCGCCGATTTTGCGGACCTCTGCCAACAGGCGGGAGGCGTAGCCTTTGCGGCGGCTTTGCGGCAGGGTAACGATGTCGTCGATGTGGATATGGCGGCCGCTGGCGAGGTTGCAGGCTTCGCGGAAGCCGCAGACGGCGACGGCGTTGTGTTTGCCTTCTTCAAAAATACCCAAGAGGCGGTAGCCGGCGGGGCGTTGGATGGTGTTGATTTGTTCGGTAAATTTGCTGATGTCGGTCAATGCGGAACGCAGGACGCTGAGGGCGGCGAAGGCGGTGGATGTGTCTTCGGGCGGGATTTCGCGCAAAATGTATTCGGCGGTGGCTGCTTGAGTCTTTGCTTTTTCGGCGGCGTGTTTTTCTTCGATGGCTTGCGCCAGCGGGACGCGTTCGGCAGGTTCGCCTTGTGCTTTTGCTTCCTGTTCTTTCAAAAGCTCTTTGCAGTCGATGATGCGCAAGTCATTGTCGGCGGCAAAGTCCATCAGGAAACGGAACATCTGCGGATTGTCTTCTTCGAGTTTCTTATCGACGGCGACGCAGCGGACGTTGTCCACCAGCATGGGGCGCACCCAGTTGGAGTAGGACAGCCGGTTGTCTTTGGTGAATGAGGACAATATGCCGCACAGGCGTTCTGCCCAGTCGCTGGGACGGAAAATCTTGCCTTTGTTGGTTGTGCCGTGAATCACGACTTCGTAAGGGTTGCAGACTAACATGGCGGTTTCCTGTGTAGAGTTTGAAATTAGGGTGAAACCTTTCAAAAACTGCTTTTCGTCTTTGTTTTTTATTGATTTCACAAAAGAATATATTTCGCAATTATACCCTACTGTCCGTGCTTCGTGGCGTTCGGGGCCGGAGTCAGATTTTTTGTTTTTTGAAAAACGACAAGGGTCGTCTGAAAATGGAACGTTAAATTTCAGACGACCTTTGAGCCGTAGCGGCAATATGATGTGTGATGTGTTTGGGATGAAACGGCGGATTACCTGTATTACAAGCATCGGCGCCAAGGCGGATGATTGCCGTCCGACAAAGATGGCATCGTTTTATTTCAGCCCGGCTGCATCCCCATTCCCCGCCTGAGGACACACGTCGCCGCACAAACAAAAAACACCAACTGCGCCAGATTAAACGTCGCCCCGCCAAGCGCGGCGGCAACGGGTGATTGCGGAAACAGGCTGCACGAAACCGCAATAACCGTTCCTACCGGCAACGGATTGCACCATGCAGTGACACGCGGAAGCAGCGCCCTACGGCGCAGCGTCTGTACCAGCAACAGCAGCCATCCCGCCGCAATCGAACCGACCGAAGCCATCCAGTGCACCTCCAGCATCCGGTAAAAATGACGGAACAGCGTCAGTAGCGGCGGATAATCGTCCGGCACGGCATTCAGCAGCACCTTGGCAACCATGCCCGTAAAATAAAAACCGGCATGCCCCAAAGGCGACAGCGCATATCCGAAAAACAGCACTGCAAAACCGACCTTGGCCGTGCGTCCGGGCCGCATCAGCCGGTAAACGCCGAATGCCGCCGCCAGATACAGCACCGCAGAAAACGTCGCCGGCAACACGCCCCACAGCAGCCGTTCGGGCGAGCCTGCCTGCATCAGCACGGCAAAATCCGCCGCCTCACCCAACTGCGGCGCCAGCGTCTGCGAAAGCAGGGGATAACGTTCCGGCGTCTGCACGAATCCGACCAGCAGCATATCGGCAACAGTCCAGCACACCGCCGCTGCAATTCCCGCCCAAAGCAGCAGAGAAAGTCGGGAAACAGCGGTTTCAGACGACCCGCACCTAACGAATGCTTCATTTTGATTTTGCATATCATGGAATCCTGTCGGGGTATTCTCGACAATAAAATAGACTATTAAACAGGAAGATAAGTTCTCAAATTATCGGTACGTCCTATGATGTTTTCACAAAATTTCCGGCAACTGCTTAAATTCATAGGGAATAACATAAGACCGTCTGAAACTATTTCAAATAGCCTTAAATCATTCCGGCAAGTAAAATTCAGACGACCTGCGTCTGATGTTCGTCGCCGCTTCGCCCGCGGATAATGCCCAAACGGTAAACGGTTTCGCCTTCTCGCTTTTTCACGCTTGAAATCCTGCTGTCTTCGTGTTGTTGCCACCACAGAATACTTCATGTAAATTTCCGCCTGCTCCAACAACCTCTATTCCAAAAAAACCACCATGAACATACAAAAATATACCGCAACCCTCCTGCTCGCCGCCGCATTCTCTGTTGTACACGCCGAACCGCAAGAAGCATCCTTCCAAGACCAATGCGCCCTGGTCGGACTGATGGCTCAAACCGCTATGGGCGAACGTTTGTCCGGTACGGGCCTCGGACAAACCGTCGAAAAAATGAACGAACGCTTTATGGTTGTTGCCAAAAACGATTACAGCCGCTCCTTCATTCAAGGGCTAACCGAGCGCGTGGCGCAAGAAATCTACCACTTTCCGCAATCGGCTTTGAACGCCGTCCCCAAATCCGACTACGCCATCTTCGCCCGAGATACGGGCAAGGCGGAATATCAGCTTTGTATGAAAGCCCTGACGGGCAAAACCGAATAAAGCAGGTCGTCTGAAAAGGATGAAACCCCATTTTTCAGACGACCCCTTTTCACGAAAATCCGAAACCCCACCCCGTCAAATATGCGATAATACCGCCACCTCAAACCGATTTCAGACGACCCATGCGCCTTAACGCCCGCCCCGCCCGTTTTGCCCGTACCGCACGCCGCGGCGCGTTCGTCGTTGTTTCGTAAAACCCCGCCTTAGCGGGGTTTTTGCCGAATTGAAGAAAGGAAGCCGAATGCCCAACCCGCTTTACCGACAACACGTCATCTCCATTTCCGACCTGACGACCGAACAGCTCGAGCTGCTCCTGCAAACCGCCCTCAAGCTCAAAGCCGACCCGCGCGACGACCTGCTCGAAGGCAAACTTATCGGCTCATGTTTTTTCGAACCCTCCACCCGCACGCGCCTGTCGTTTGAAACCGCCGTACAACGATTGGGAGGCAAAGTCATCGGCTTTTCCGACGGCGCGAACACTAGCGCGAAAAAAGGCGAAACCCTCGCCGACACCGCCCGCATCATCTCCAGCTACACCGACGCCATCATCCAACGCCACCCCAAAGACGGCGCGGCGCGCGTGTCCGCCGAGTTTTCCAAAGTCCCCGTCATCAACGCCGGCGACGGCACCAACCAACACCCCAGCCAAACCCTGCTCGACCTCGTGACCATCTACGAAACCCAAGGCCGTCTGAACAACCTCAAAATCGCCATGGCGGGCGACCTCAAATACGGCCGCACCGTCCATTCCCTCTGCCAAGCCCTCAAACGCTGGGACTGCGAATTCGCCTTCGTCTCCCCGCCCAGCCTCGCCATGCCCGAATACATCACCGAAGAACTCGAAGCCGCAGGCTGCCGCTACCAAATCCTGCCCGACCTCGAAACCGCCGTCGAATGGGCGGACATCCTGTACATGACCCGCGTCCAGCGCGAACGCTTCGACGAACAAGAGTTCGCCAAAATCCAAGGCAAATTCAACCTCAACGCCGCCATGCTCGCCAACGCCCGCCCCAACCTGCGCGTGTTGCACCCCCTGCCGCGCGTTGATGAAATCCACCCCGACGTCGATGCCACGCCGCACGCCTACTATTTCGAGCAGGCGACCAACGGCGTTTACGCCCGCATGGCGATTTTATCGCTGGTGTTGAACGAAGAAGTATAAGGAGCAAATATGGAAACCCCCAAACTCAGCGTCGAAGCCATCGAAAAAGGCACCGTCATCGACCACATCCCCGCAGGCAAAGGCCTGATTATCCTGCGCCAATTCAAACTGCTGCACTACGGCAGCGCCGTCACCGTCGGCTTCAACCTGCCCAGCAAAACCCAAGGCAGCAAAGACATCATCAAAATCACCGGCGTCTGGCTGGACGACAACGCCGCCAACCGCCTCGCCCTCTTCGCCCCCGAAGCCGTCGTCAACACCATCGACCACTTCAAAGTCATCAACAAACGCCGGCTCACCCTGCCCGACGAAATCGCCGAAGTGTTCCGCTGCCCGAACACCAACTGCGCCAGCCACGGCGAGCCGGTGAAAAGCTGCTTCTACGTCCGCAAACAAAGCGGGCAGACCAAGCTCAAATGCCACTACTGCGAAAAAACCTTCAGCCGCGATTCTGTGGCGGAGGCTTAGTTTTCGCTAAGGCTGGACCGGCATGAATGCAAAAGGTCGTCTGAAAACTTGAAATCAGGTTTTCAGACGACCTTTTTATAGTGAAAAAGAAATGAGCTACGCGAACTCTCATGCCATGTATCCGAAATCCTATCCACAACATCCTCAACAGACGAGAGCAGACTTAAAGAGGTCGTCTGAAACCCCATTTCAGGATTTTCAGACGACCTCTTTCATCATCAAGAATGGCACAAAGCCATCTGCCTTTTAAAACGTAAACCCGGTTTCCAATTCATCATCGCCGACCAGTTCGACCAACAGCGCGTAAAGCGGAGCAAGCTCGGTGTAGCGGCGGGAGGTGCGGCGCAGGTAGTTGAGGAAACGCGGGATTTCGGGGCGGTATTTGTCCTTGCCGTCGCGGTAGTACAGGCGGGCGAAGATGCCGGCGACTTTCAGATGACGCTGTACGCCCATCCATTCAAACCAGCGGTAAAACTCGTCAAACGCGGCGGGTACGGGCAATCCGGCGGCGCGGGCTTTTTCCCAGTAACGGATGACCAAGTCCAAGACGAATTCTTCTTCCCATTCGATGAAGGCGTCGCGCAGGAGGGAAACCAAGTCGTAGGAAATCGGGCCGTAGAGTGCGTCTTGGAAATCGAGCACGCCGGGTCGGCCGGTGGTGAGCATGAGGTTGCGGACGATGAAGT
Source organism: Neisseria sp. HMSC074B07 (assembly GCF_001810355.1). Classification (NCBI taxonomy): domain Bacteria; kingdom Pseudomonadati; phylum Pseudomonadota; class Betaproteobacteria; order Neisseriales; family Neisseriaceae; genus Neisseria; species Neisseria sp. HMSC074B07. The sequence continues at coordinate 7,670 of NZ_KV800935.1, forward strand.
CGCGGTGGACGTACACCTGCGGCTGGGCAAGCAGCGGCGGCAACAGGGTATCTACGGTTTGCTGCCAAAGCTGGCGTTGTTTGAAGTTGAGTTCGCGTCCGAGTTCTTTGGCGACGAACCATTCGGGGAACAGGTTGATTTCGCGCAGCATGATGTCGCGGTCGTACTCGGGCAATTCGCCCGCGCGGCTCGCTTTTTGCAGCTCGACCAGTTCGTCTATGGCTTCAAGCAGCAGGACTTTGTGTGCATCCGCGCCTTGCTCTTGCTGCATGGCGGTCAGGAAAGTGGTGCTTCCCAAGTCGTTGAGTACCATAAATCCTTGTGCTTCGTCCACATACAATACTTGGGGAACGTTAAGCATATTGAAAAGTTTTTGCACTTTTAGGTAAGGAGCGACGCTCATTTTATCGGGCGGAGCGTCCATGCAGATGACGGTCTTGCCGTCGGCAAACGTAGCGCGGAAGTAGCGTCGGAAGTCGGCATCGGCGGCGGCGAAGCTCAATTCGAAGTTTTGTTCGGGATAGACGGCGCGAAGCCAATTTTGTAATTCGGTTTGTCGTTGCATAGCGGTGTCGCGGATTTTCAGGTTAAAATAACCGCTATTCTAACTGGCAAACCGATTTAAGGGGCGATTTTGGCTCGTTTATTTTCACTCAAACCATTGGTTTTGGCGTTAAGCGTCGGCTTCGGCGCGGGAGGGGCATATGCGCAAAATGCATCTTTGCCGCAACCTGCCGATTACGAGCCGGTAAAGACCACCCCGCCTGCGGTTCAAAGCGTGGAGAACCATCGTCCGGCCGATCAGGACAAATTGTCCTTGGGCGATACCTGCCTGTTTTGCCAGCATCAGGCTTCGGAAGCAAACAAGCAGCCTGAAATCAAACGCAGCGGTGAAGAACCCCTGCCGCAGGACTACACCCGCGTGATTGCGGACAAGGTTGCCGGACAGTCTAAAGTCGCCGTCCGCGCCGAAGGCGACGTCATCATCGAGCGCAATCAGGAAGTGTTGAACGCCGATTGGGCGGATTACGACCAAACCAGCGATACTGTCAGGGCGGGCGACCGCTTTACGCTGTATCAAGACGGCTCGACCGTCAGCGGCGATACTTTGGTGTATAACCTGAAAGACAATACCGGCTCGAGCGAATACGTCCGCGTCGATGCCGAAAAAGACGGCCGCCGCCTCCAGAGCGTCAGCGAAAAGGCGGAAATGAAAGGCAAAGGGCTGTACAAGCTCATCAATACCAAATTCAATACCTGCTCGCCCGGTGATGCGAGTTGGTTCATCAAAGCGAAAAGCATCGAAACCGATCAGGAAACGGGCATAGGCGTGGCAAAAGACGCATCGCTGGTGTTCGGCGGTGTTCCCGTACTTTATACGCCTTGGGCGGACTTCCCGCTCAACGGCCATCGCAAGAGCGGCCTGCTGGTGCCGACCTTGTCAACCGGTTCGGACGGTTTGGAACTCGCCCTTCCCTATTATTTCAACCTCGCCCCCAACTTGGACGCCACCTTCCGCCCTGGCATCATCAGCTCGCGCGGCGTGCAGCTTGGCGGACAGGTCCGCTATCTCGAGCCGAAATTTAACGGCGTCATCGACGGCGATTGGATGCCGCACGATAAAAAACGCCACGAAAACAACCGCTATCAAATCAAGTTTGACCACAACCACCAACTGACCGACAAACTCAGCGGCGGCATCAGCTTCAATCAGGTTTCAGACGACAATTACTACCGCGATTTCTACGGACGCGAGGACATCGCCAGCAACGTCAATCTCAACCGCCAACTGTGGCTGAACTACGGCGACAATATCTGGGGCGGCTCTTTTGATGGTGCGTTGAACGTACAGAAATACCAAACCCTTGCCAACCAAAACGGTTACAAAGACGAACCTTACGCCATCATGCCGCGTCTGACCGGACGTTGGCAGAAAACCATAGGCAAGGCGAATATCAACGTATTCAGCCAGTTCACCCGTTTCGTACACGACAGCAAACAAGATGGTAGCCGTACCGTGCTGTATCCCAGCGTCCGTTGGGATTTCAACAACCAATGGGGCTATATCCGTCCGAAAATCGGCGTACACGCGACTTATTACGACTTAGGCTCGTTCGGCAACCAATCCAGCCGCCGCGTCAGCCGCGTATTGCCGATATTCAACGTCGATACCGGCATGACCTTCGAGCGCAACGCCAATGTGTTCGGCAAAGCCTATCTGCAAACCCTCGAACCGCGCCTGTTCTACAACTACATCCCGACCAAGTCCCAAAACGACTTACCCAATTTCGACACCTCGGAAAACAGCTTCTCTTACAACCAGCTTTTCCGTGAAAACCTGTACGTCGGCAACGACCGCATCAACTCCGCCAACAGCCTGACCGCTGCCGCGCAAACCCGATTCCTCAATCCGAACAACGGTGCCGAGCTGTTCCGTGCCGGCATCGGACAGAAGTTTTATTTCAAAAACGACAACGTATTGCTGGACGGCAGCGTCGGCCGTTATGAACGCAGCCAATCCGACTGGGTCGGCTTCGCGCACGGCAAACTGAGCGACAGCATCCATGCCGGCTTCGATATCCACTACAACCAAAACGAAAGCCGCGCCGAAAGCTACGCCGCGACCGTCCGCTACAATCCCGAGCCGGGCAAAGTATTGAGTGCACGTTACAAATACGGCCGCAACGAACGCATTTACCTGCAATCGGACGGCAACTATTTCTACGACAAAATCCGCCAAATCGATTTGGCGGCGCAATGGCCCATCCGTAAAAACCTTTACGCCGTCGCACGTTACAACTACGAAATCCAAGCCAAGAAACCGCTTGAAATCTTAGTTGGCGCGGAATACAAAAGCGATTGCGGCTGCTGGAGCGCGAGCCTCGTCGGACAACGCTACGTGACCGGCGAAAACAGCCGCAAAAACGCCGTATTCTTCAATCTCCAACTCAAAGACCTGAGCAATCTCGACAACAACCCATTTGAAAAACTGCGCTTGGCCATTCCCGGCTACAGCAAAACCAACGAGGTAGTTACCCCATGAACGTCAAACCCCTGATTCTTGCCGCCGCACTCGGTCTGGCATTGAACGCACACGCCGCGCCCAAAGCCGCATCCAAAGGCAAGCCGGTCAAAACGCAGAAAGCGGCAAAACAGGCAGCGGCAGCCACGCCTGCCGATTCGGGCGCCGTACGCCTTTCCGACGGCATCGCCGCCATTGCCGACAACGAAGTCATTACCCAGCGCCAGCTGGCACATGCCATTGCCGAAGCGCGCCAACACCTTCCCAAAGGCACGCAAATCAGCGAAGACGAACTCCGCCAGCAGGTCCTGGCGCAACTGGTCAACCAATCCCTGATTGTTCAAGCGGGCAAACGCCGCAACATTCAAGCAACCGATGCCGAAATCGATGCCGTCATCGCCCAAACGCCGTCGCTGAAAAATCCGTCCGCACAGACCCGCCGCGAAATCGCCGACACCATCATTATGGAAAAAGTGCGCCAGCAGGCCGTGATGCAAAACAGCCGCGTCAGCGATGCAGAAGTCAACAGTTTCATCGAGCGCGCGCGCCAACAAGGTGTCGCCCTGCCCGAAGGCGAACCGATGCGCCAATACAGCGCGCAGCACATCCTGATTAAAGCCGACAACGACAACGCAGCGGCAGGCGCGGAAAGCACCATCCGCAAAATCTATGCACAAGCCCGCAGCGGTGCGGACTTCGCCGGTTTGGCGCGCCAATATTCGCAAGACGGCAGCGCGAACAGCGGCGGTGATTTGGGTTGGTTCGCCGACGGCATGATGGTCGCGCCCTTTGAAGAAGCCGTCCACAAGCTCAAACCCGGTCAAATCAGCCCGCCCGTACGCACACAATTCGGCTGGCACATCATCAAGCTGAACGACGTCCGTGACGCCGGTACGCCCGAAGAGCGCCAACGCAACGCCGTACGCCAATATATGTCCGGACAAAAAGCCCAACAAGCCACAGCAAACCTGCTGCGCGACCTGCACTCGGGCGCGTACGTCAACATCCGCTAAGATGTTGTTGAAAAAAGGTCGTCTGAAACTTTTCAGACGACCTTTTTTTGTTTTAGGTCAACCTTCTCCCTAACACACCAGCCTAATCGCAAATCGAATATCCATCGGGACAAAACAACGTAACCACAGACAATTTGGCGGACAACATCATACCGCTCGCGCCGATTGATTCCAAATATAGTGGATTAACTTTAAATCAGGACAAGGCGGAGGCAACGCCGTACTGGTTTAAAGTTAACCCACTATACATCTTAACCAAAAATAAATATTCTTATCTCATTAAGACACTCCCTAAAACATCCGCTAATTCTCCTCTAACACTCCCCCTCTAGAATGATGTTCAGAAAAAAGAAAAACAAGTCTCCTCACATAACGATAGTCTGCTCACACTGACACGGACGGAACATCATTTTCCCCACCATCGTTTTTCCCCTAAGGAGCGTATCATGAAACTGAATCTGCAAAAAACCACCGCTGCTGTTTTAGCTGTTTTGTTCAGCGCAGGCGTATTTGCCGCCAACAATGCCTACAATCCATTTGATTACGGTTATCAAAACCACAAATACGGCAAAAAATGGGGCAAACCCGCATCTGAAGCCGAAGGCGAAAAAGTGATGAAACACGCTGCCTACCGTTCGGGCGTGCACTACACTAACGTCAACCGCATGCCCGGCAATGTAGACCGCAACGGCGTGAAAACCGTACAGGTCAACGACGCACGCACCCGTCAAAACCTCGGCCGCTATGCGTTCAACACCATCAAGAGCGGCGGCTCTGAAGTGTACTACGGCGAGTGGGTCGGTAAAGAATACGCCAAAGGCACCAACCGCGGCGTTTTCTACTCTGGCGACAAACGCGCTACCTCTATGCCGGTATCCGGTGTAGCCAACTACGCCGTCAAAGGTATTAACAACTACACCGGCAACAACCCGATGGTCGGTACTTTGCGCGCAGACTTCGGTCAACGCGTCTTGGCAGGTTCTATGAAAAACAACGCTGTACAGATGGACATCCATTCCCGCATCAAACCGTCCAGCGCATCGTTTGAAGGCTACGCCCGCGCCAACGGCCACTTCGGTAAAACCGAAGGCCACTTCTTCGGTCACAACGCAAGCGCGCTGGCCGGTGTTGCCAAATTTAAAACCGACCGCAACTTGGATACGGCATTCGGCGGTGTAAAACGCTAAAATCCCTAGTTAAGTAAAATGAGTTAAGTAAAATAAAGCCTGCTTCACGCAGGCTTTTTTAAACACCAGCCCGCCAACCTTCTCAAGGTCGTCTGAAACCCGCCGATCGGAAAGCCGACACCATGTACAAACCGTCTGCCTGCCTTATCCTGTTTCTCGTTGCCCCCGTCCTTGCCGCGCCCCGTTCTGACTTTTCAGACGACCGTACCGCGCAACGCCTGTGGCAGGACACCCGCCAAACCATGCAGGAGCAGGAACAAAAAGTGCGCGAATACCGCCTCGACATTCCCGCCGAACACATCGGGCAGACAGCCGAAACCGACCCCGAAGCCGACCAAGGCGAAGCCCTGTTTAACGCCGTCAACCGCAGCGACTGGCAAACCGTGCGCCCGCTGCTTGAGCGTTATACCCAGCAAACCGAATACGACCCCGACATCGCCCTCTTTGCCCGCGCCTCGCTCGCCCGCGGCGAAGGCAGGTGGAAAGCCGCCAAACAAGACTACGAAACCCTGCTGCAACGCCATCCCGACTTCACGCGCGGACGGCTCGATTACGCCCGCCTGCTCTTTGAAGGTCGTCTGAACCGCGAAGCCACTTCCGAATTTATGCGCCTTCAAAACGAAGACCTGCCCGAAGCCGTCAAAGAAAACATCGGCCATTTCCGCGACTCTCTAAACCAACGCCAAAGCTGGCAGGGCAGCCTTTCCGTCGGCGCCGTCCACAACAGCAACATCAACGAAGCCAGCGGCAAAGTGTGGTGTAAAACCGAAATAGACGGCGAATGCTGGGAAGAATTTTCAGGCGACCAGCCCATTTCCGCCAACGGCATCAAATACGAAGCCGCCGCCGTCCGCCGCTGGCAGATTAAAGGACACCACGGCATCGCCGCCCGCGCGCTCGGCTACGGCCGCTTCTACCGCGACCATAAAGACTTCAACGAACACACACTCAACCTCAGCGCAGGCTATCAGTTTGAAAACCACCGCCACACCTTCGCCCTCGCCCCGCTCGTCGAATGGAACGGCAGCGGCGGCAAAACCCTCAACCGCGCCTACGGCGTGCGCAGCGAGTGGAACCTCGACAAAGGCAGCTGGACGTGGAATACCGAAGCCGAGTGGAAATACCTTTCCTATTCCGACAAAACCCGCCTACTCGACGGCAGCCTCTTCTCCGTTTACAACACCCTGTCCTACTTCCCGCGCAACGACCTCATGCTCTACGGCGGCATAGACTGGCAGCAGCGCAAAGCCAAAGAGCCGGTAGACAGCTACCGCCTCATCTCCGCACGGCTGGGCGCGGCAAAAATGTTTGAAGCCGGCTTCGACGCCTCCGCCTCCGCCACCTTCGGCATCCGCAGCCACCGCGAAGAAAACGCCGTCCTCGAACAACGCCGCCGCGACAAAGAACAGACCTACCGCCTCAGCATAGGCGCGGACCGCTGGAAATTCGCCGGCCTCAAGCCCGTCCTCAGCTACAAACACCGCCGCGTCCACGGCAACACCGACTGGCTGTACAGCTACAAGCAAAACGAAGTCGGTCTGTCGCTGGTGAAATCGTTCTAACGCAGGACGTAGAAACACAAAGGTCGTCTGAAATTCAGTTTTCAGACGACCTTTGCGCGTTTTGAATTATTCCCCGTCTTTAACCGGATGATCGGGCAAATACACATCAAATCGGGTGCTTTTGCCCGTGTATTGGTAGGCGGGTTTTTCGCCGTTGAGAAACTCGCCGAGGCGCGGGCGTTTGACGACGACGCGCTTTTTGGCGATGGCGCGGGCGGCGGCAAGCAACCCGGCTTCTTCTTGGGCGGCACCGACGACGCTGTGGAAATACGCCATTTCCTTTTTGACGGCGGCGGACTTTTGGCGTTCGGGGTACATGGGGTCGAGGTACACAATGTCGGGGCGCGATTGAGCGGCGAGTTCGCGCATCAATTCGACGGCGTTGCCATAATGGAAAGTCATGCGGCGGGCGATGTCTTGAATTTCAGGCGCTTGCAGCGCGCGTTCGAGGCCGTCGGCAAGCAGGCAGGCGACGGCGGGATGCTGCTCGAAAGTGTGGACGTTCAAACCGAGCGAGGCGAGGACGAAACTGTCGCGCCCGAGTCCGCCGGTGCCGTCCCAGACGGTCGGTTTGGTTGTGTGGTTGACCGCCTTGGCAATCAGCTCGCCGCCGCCTTTGGTGCGCCGGTATTGGGCTGCGCCGCCGCCGAAATCGACGCGGACACGCCCCTTCTCCCCCGCGCGGCACAAGCTGACGCCCTCCGCATCGGCAAGCAGGTATTCGCCGCTGTCGGGCAGGTCGGACAAAATCGGAAGCTGGAATTGCCGCGCCAAACGGCGGGCGTGTTCGGTGGCGGTGTCGGCGAGATAAATGGGCGTCATGGCGGTTGCGGGTCGGGGTTGTCTGAAAAAGGCGGATTATATAGTGGATTAAAATAAAAATGAGACAAGGCGGCAACGCCCGCCGTGTACGGGTAGTACATAAGGGCGTTGGCAACGCCGTATCATTGCAATTTTAATCCACTATATCGGGAATCCGCTTGAAGCCGATATGGCTTCATCAATACGGATTTTATCCGTTCTCGGGACAAAGGTCGTCTGAAAATCGGATTTTGAGTTTTCAGACGACCTTTGCCGTTCTTTACGCACTGAATTTCCGTCCGCGTTCCATGTCCTGCCTTGCGGATAAAGGGGAACGGTCAATGCGGCGCGGATAGAGGTTTTGGCTATATCCAAAGCATCAGGAGTTATTTAGCCTGCGTCAGCCCGTTTGTTAAAATCCGTTGTTTTGCCGGTTGATTGAACGGCATTTTCCAATAGAAACAAACAATAACCATGACCCACACACAGCAAAAATCCCCCAACCTTTGGCTGGTGACCGCCGCTGCCGCCGCCATCCTGCTGATTACCATCGGTATGCGCATGACTATGGGACTGTTTGTCCGTCCCGTCGTCGACTCTACCGAGCTGAGTATCCAAGAGTTCAGCCTGATTATTGCCGTTTTCCAGTTGATGTGGGGCGTGTCCCAGCCGCTTTCCGGCGCGATTGCCGACCGCTTCGGCGCGTTTAAGGTTTTGGGCGGCGGCGCGTTGCTGTTGGCTTGCGCCTGCCTGATGGTGCCGCAGATGCCGACTTATTGGGGGCTGATGCTAGCAATCGGGCTGCTTTTTGCATTCGGAACGGGCGCGGGCGGTTTCTCCATCATCATGGGGCAGGTCGCGGCGAAAGTGCCGCCGCACAAACGCGGTTTGGCTTCGGGGCTGGTCAACGCGGGCGGTTCGGCGGGGCAGTTTCTGTTTGCGCCGCTGGTGCAGGGTTTGCTGGTGTTGCCCGCCGTCGGCTGGACGGGGACGTTTTATGTTTGGGGCGGGATTGCGCTTTTAATCCTGCCGATTTCGTGGTGGCTGGCGGGCGGCAAAAACGCTGTCGCCACGCACCACACGTCGTCTGAAAACGGGCAATCGCTGGGGCAGGCAGTCAAAGCGGCGTTTAAAGACCGCAGCTACATCCTGCTGCACTTGGGCTTTTTTACCTGCGGTTTCCACATTGCGTTTTTGGTGACCCACCTGCCCAACGAAATCGCGCTCTGCGGCCTGCCCGCTTCGGTCGCTTCGACTTCGATTGCGATTATCGGCCTGGCGAACATCGCGGGCTGCATTTTTTCGGGCTGGTGTACGGGGCGGTTTTTGGGCAAATACGTTTTGTTCGGACTCTACGCCTCGCGCGTGGCGATGGTGCTGATCTACCTTGCCGCCCCGAGAACCGACGTCAATTTCTACATTTTCGCCGCCGCGCTGGGCTTCACTTGGCTCGCCACCGTCGCGCCGACTGCCGCGATTACGGGCAAGCTGTTCGGCACGCGCTATCTGGCGACGTTGTTCGGACTGACGATGTTGAGCCATCAAATCGGCGGTTTTTTAGGCTCGTATATCGGCGGCATCGTGATTTACCGGTTCAACGATTACGGCTGGATGTGGTATGCCGACGCGGTGTTGGCGGGGACGGCGGCTTTGCTGAACCTGCCGATACGCGAAAAGAAAACGGCGTAAACCGCTGCGACGCAACCAAGACAGGTCGTCTGAAAATCGGATTTCGGGTTTTCAGACGACCTTTTCCCGCCGTTACATCAAGTCAGTTCAAAAGAGGCGTGGGCGAAGCGGCAAAATCGGCTAGAATAGGCTCGGGAAACCGGAGGTTCGGCGACAGGCAGCTTGAAACCGTCAACCGCCTACATTCCGCCCCGCCGCGCACCGTCCGCCACCCCGTCCGTACCGTTTTCGAGTGGAATACATGAATCGTTGGTTTTACACGCAATTATGGCGCATCGCGCCGCCGCTTATCCGCCACTATCTCAAAAAGCGCGCCATCAAATCGCCTGCCTATCTCTACCATTGGGGCGAGCGTTTCGGCGAGCCGTTTGACCGGCCTGTGCAGCATCCGATTTGGGTGCATGCCGTATCGGTCGGCGAAACCCGCGCCGCGCAGCCTTTGGTGGAAGCGCTGCGCCGCCATTTCCCCGACGCGCCGCTGCTCATGACCCAAATGACGCCGACCGGACGCGCCGCCGCAAAAGAACTGTTCCCCGACGCGCAATGCCGTTACCTGCCTTACGACAAACCCGAATGGGTCGCCCAATTCCTAAAGGAACACCGCCCCCTGTTCGGCGTACTGATGGAAACGGAAATCTGGCCCAACCTCATGCACGCCTGCGCCGACGCGCACGTCCCCTTGTTTCTCGCCAACGCCCGCCTGTCTGAAAAATCACAGCGCGGCTATTTGAAAATCCGCAACCTGTTCGAGCCTGCGCTGCAAACCTTAAGCGGCTGTTTCGCGCAAACCGCCGAAGACGCGGAGCGGCTGCACTTGATCGGCGCGTCCAACGTCCATGTCTGCGGCAACACCAAATACGATATTTCCCCGCCCGAACGGATGCGCGCACTGGCGGCGGCCTTCCGCGAACGCATAGGCACGCGCCCCGTCGCCGTCTGCGCCAGCACCCGTTTTTACAAAGACCAAGACGAAGCGGCGCTCTTGCTCGAAGCATGGAAAAAATATACCGGCGATGCCTTGCTGGTCGTCGTCCCGCGCCATCCGGAGCGTTTTCAGACGACCTTTGAAACGGCGCAGGCATTGGGTTATACCGTTCAAAAACGCAGCGACAACCTGCCGGTTTCCCGACAAACACAAGTCTGGGTGGGCGACAGCATGGGCGAACTCTTTGCCTACTACCTCAGTTCGGATGTCGCCTTTGTCGGTGGAAGCCTCGTGGATAGCGGCTGTCAAAACATCATCGAGCCGATAGCCTGCGGCATTCCGACCGTGTTCGGCTTTTCCACCTACAACTTTGCCGCCGCCTGCCGCAGCGCGCTGGAAGCCCAAGCGGCGGTGCAGGTGCAGAATGCGGACGAATGGCGCACCTTCGTCTCAGCCTGTTTGGAAAACCCGAGCGAGCGCAGCCATTTCGCCCAACAGGCGGCACGCTTTGTCGCCGGCCATCAAGGCGCCAGCCGTCGGATGGCGGACGAAATCGCCGCGTCTGTGCGCCATCTGACGCGCGAAGAGGCTTAAGGGCAAACCTGCCTTCCCCAAACGAAAGGTCGTCTGAAAACCCGAATTTAGGTTTTCAGACGACCTTTTTGTCTTGTGGACGGATTGCCGCGAATCAAGCGGCGTCGCCCGCCCTGCCCTGACGGCAAACCGATTCCTGCCTTACTTCGCCATTTCCGCGAACACTTGATGCGCGGTGGCGATGGTTTCGTCAATCAGCTCGGGCGTGTGCGCGGCGGAGACGAAGCCTGCTTCGTAGGCGGACGGGCCGAAGGCGGTGTTGCGGTCGAGCATGCCGTGGAAGAAGCGTTTGAAGGCGTCGATATTGGAACGCGCCATGTCGCCGTAGTTTTGCGGGGCATGGGCGGCGAAATACAGGCCGAACATACCGCCCACGCTGTCGGCGGTAAACTCGATGCCGTGCGCTTTGGCGGCGGCGGCAAGCCCGTCGGCGAGGCGGTGGGTCAGGGCGGTCAGGTTTTCGTAGAAGCCTTCGCGTTGGATGATTTCAAGCGTTTTCAAACCGGCGGCGACGGCAATCGGGTTGCCCGACAAGGTGCCTGCCTGATACACGCCGCCCAGCGGGGAAATACATTCCATGATGTCTTTGCGTCCGCCGAACGCGGCAAGCGGCATACCGCCGCCGATGACTTTGCCCATCGTGGTCAGGTCAGGCGTGATGCCGTGCAGCGACTGCGCGCCGCCGAGCGCGACGCGGAAGCCGGTCATCACTTCGTCGTAAATCAACACGGCGCCGTGTTTTTCGGTCAATTCGCGCAGGGCTTTGACGAAAGCTTCGGTCGGGCGGACCAGGTTCATATTGCCGACAAAGGGTTCGAGGATGACGCAGGCGATTTCGTCGCCGTTGCGGGCGAACGCTTCTTCGAGTTGGGCGGTGTTGTTGTATTCGAGGACTAAGGTGTGTTTCGTGAAATCGGCGGGAACGCCTGCGGAAGACGGGTTGCCAAAGGTGAGCAGGCCGCTGCCGGCTTTGACGAGCAGGCTGTCGGAATGGCCGTGGTAGCAGCCTTCGAATTTGATGATTTTGTCGCGTCCGGTAAAGCCGCGTGCGAGGCGGATGGCGGTCATGGTCGCTTCGGTGCCGGAGCTGACGAGGCGCAGCCTTTCGACGGACGGCATGATTTTGGCGATTTCTTCGGCGATGACGATTTCGCCTTCGGTAGGCGCGCCGAACGACAAACCGCCCAACGCCGCTTCGCGCACGGCTTCGATGACTTCGGGGTGCGCATGTCCGACAATCGCAGGCCCCCACGAACCGACGTAATCGGTGTAGCGCGTGCCGTTTTCGTCCCAAACATACGCGCCTTCGGCTTTTTTGATGAAGCGCGGCACGCCGCCGACGCTGCCGAATGCGCGGACGGGGGAATTCACGCCGCCGGGGATGATGGCTTTGGCGCGGTCAAACAGGATTTCGTTACGGTTCATAGCGGGTTCTTTCTGAGGTCGTCTGAAAAATAAGCGGTATTTTATCATCAGATTGCCCGCGCCAGCCGTTTCAGACGACCCCAAAAGCCCAAACCGCCACGGCGCAACGCCGTATCTGAAAATGAAAATTGTTCTGTAAAAACAATCACTCTGTTCATATTTGAAGCGTTTGTGCTATAATCCGCACCCATTTATACCATAAAGAAAACATCATGTTACGCGGATTCATTTTAATGCTTACCCTTTTGGTTTCCACCGTCTCCTACGCCGCCCAGCGCAAGCTGCCGAGCGATATGGACGCGGCGGTTTTGAAACAGGTCGAACTGCCTTATCTGAAAGTGAGCCGTGGCGGCTTCTCATGGACGCGCCTCTTGACGCTGGGCCTTGCCGACGGCAATTCCGCCAAGCTGCAGATTACCCGTTTCACCAAAATCCACGACGAAAACGACCGCTTCATCCCGATGGGGCGGCTGGCAAGTAAAACAGGCAAAACCATCGCCTTCAAACACAACGACACCAACGCCCTCGTGCGCGAAGTGTGGGTTTTGACCGACGACGAAGCCTCCCGTTTTACCGCGCAAAAAGAAGTCCGCGACGAGATTAAGCAAGACGCGCAATAAGCCGCCGCCTGCCCGTTTCAGACGACCCACACACACACCGCGTGGTTGGCTGTTGCAGCCGCAGCAGCGCAACCGCGCATTTTTGCGCCCTGACGAATCTGCGTTTCAGACGACCTGTCTACGTTCCCAAGGTCGTCTGAAATGAAGATTTCCATAACAATCAGCCCCGCAATTACGGGCTACCTGAGAAAGACACAAACCATGAAAAAAGTATTTATCCGCACCTTCGGCTGCCAAATGAACGAATACGACAGCGAAAAAATGCTCGCCGTACTCGCCGAAGAAAACGGCGGCATCGAACAAGTAACCGAAGCCGACGAAGCCGACATCATCCTCTTCAACACCTGCTCCGTGCGCGAAAAAGCGCAGGAAAAAGTGTTCTCCGACTTAGGCCGCGTGCGCCCGCTCAAAGAAAAAAATCCCGACCTCATCATCGGCGTGGCTGGCTGCGTCGCCTCCCAAGAAGGCGAAAACATCATCAAACGCGCGCCTTATGTGGACGTCGTCTTCGGCCCGCAAACGCTGCACCGACTGCCCAAAATGATTGTGGATAAAGAAACCAGCGGTCTGTCGCAAGTCGATATTTCCTTCCCCGAAATCGAAAAATTCGACCACCTGCCGCCCGCCCGCGTCGAAGGCGGCGCAGCATTCGTGTCCATTATGGAAGGCTGTTCCAAATACTGCTCGTTCTGCGTCGTCCCCTACACCCGCGGCGAAGAGTTCTCCCGCCCGCTGAACGACGTTTTGACCGAAATCGCCAACCTCGCCCAGCAAGGTGTTAAAGAAATCAACCTCTTAGGACAAAACGTCAACGCCTATCGCGGCGAAATGGAAGACGGCGAAATCTGCGACTTCGCCACCCTGCTGCGCATCGTCCACGAAATCCCCGGCATCGAGCGTATGCGCTTCACCACCAGCCACCCGCGCGAGTTTACCGACTCGATTATCGAGTGCTACCGCGACCTGCCCAAGCTGGTGTCGCACCTGCACCTGCCGATTCAAAGCGGTTCCGACCGCGTATTGAGCGCGATGAAACGCGGCTACACCGCCTTGGAATACAAGTCCATCATCCGCAAACTGCGCGCCATCCGCCCCGACTTGTGCCTGAGCAGCGACTTCATCGTCGGCTTCCCCGGCGAAACCGAGCGCGAGTTCGAGCAAACCCTGAAGCTGGTGAAAGACATCGCCTTCGATTTGAGCTTCGTCTTCATTTACAGCCCGCGCCCCGGTACGCCCGCCGCCAACCTGCCGGACGACACTCCGCACGCCGAAAAAGTGCGCCGCCTCGAAGCCCTGAACGAAGTCATCGAAGCCGAAACCGCCCGCATCAACCAAACCATGATCGGCACCGTACAACGCTGTCTGGTCGAAGGCATCTCCAAAAAAGACCCCGACCAGCTCCAAGCCCGTACCGCCAACAACCGCGTGGTCAACTTCACCGGCACGCCCGATATGATCAACCAAATGATCGATTTGGAAATCACCGAAGCCTACACCTTCTCCCTGCGCGGCAAACCGGTCGAAGCGTAAAGCCGTTCCGTCATAGCAAAGGTCGTCTGAAAACCTGTATCTTGGTTTTCAGACGACCTTTTGTATCTTGGGCAAGTTCAGAAAGACTTAGTGTTTAAAAACGTACTTTAATTGACTTGTTCCACCAAAAAATCCACAAATGCCCGGATTTTCCGGCTGACGGCATTGTCGCCGTAATAGACGGCGTAAAACGGTTTGGCTTCGTTCAAGGCGCGGTCGGGCAGGAGTTCGTGCAGGTGTCCCGCAGCAATATCGGCGGCGACGGTGAAATCAGACAGGCAGGCGATGCCGTTGCCTTCCAGGCACAGGCGGCGGATGGTTTCGCCGCTGTTGGCGGACAGTTGCGGCACAGCGGCGTAGGGCGTGTGGCCGGTGTCGGCAAACGGCCAGTTGTTCAGGGTTTTGGGCTCGGAGAAGCCGATGAGGGTGTGCCGCGACAGGTCGGCGACGGTTTGGGGCGTGCCGCGGCAGGCGAGATAATCGGGCGCGGCAACGAGTTTCAGACGACTGTCAAACAGATGGCGGGCGCGTAGGGCGGAGTCGTGCAGGCTGCCTGCGCGGATGGCGATGTCCACGCGCCGCTCGATGAGGTCGATGTAGCCTTCGGACGAGGTGAGCAGCAGTGACACCTGCGGGTAGCGTTCGCAGAACGGGCGTACCAGCGGGGCGACGAGGTGCAGCAGCGTGGGCGTGGCGGAATCCACCCGAAGCACGCCCTGCGGCGCGCCGCCTGCGGAGAGGATTTCGGCCTCGGCGGCTTCGATGTCATGCAGTATCTGCCGCGCGCGCTCGAAAAAGCGGCAGCCTTCTTCGGTAAGCCGCAGTTGGCGCGTGGTGCGGTTGAGCAGGTTGGCGGAGAGTTTGTCTTCCAGCCGCTTCACGGTGCGGCTGACGGCGGAGTTGGCCAGCCCGAGCCGCTCTGCCGCGCGGCTGAAACTGCCGCTTTCCACCACCTGCACAAACACGGCCAGTTCGTCCGAATGGGTTTTCATTGTTGCGTTTCCTAGAAAAGTGTTTTGCAATTATTGCTGTTTTCATTATAAAGCATCGGGGTACAATAATGCTTTTTCAACGCAAATATTTGAGAGACCAACATGAATATTCTGTTAATTGATGGCGGCCAACATTTCGGCCATTCCGCCGGCCGCCTGAACCACACGCTGCACCAAACCGCGCGCGACACGCTGACCGCACTCGGCCATGCGGTGAAGGAAACCGTGATTGAAGAAGGCTACGACAAAGATGCCGAAGTGGAAAAATGGCTGTGGATGGACGCGGTGGTTTGGCAGATGCCCGGCTGGTGGATGGGCGAGCCGTGGACGGTGAAAAAATATATCGATGAAGTGTTTACCGCAGGCGTGGGCGAAAACAAGCTGGTGGCCAACGACGGCCGCCACCGTGTAAACCCGACGGAAGGCTACGGCACGGGCGGCTTGCTGCATGGCAAAAAACACATGATTTCATCCACTTGGAACGCGCCGATTGAGGCGTTTACCCGAGAAGGCGATTTCTTTGAGGGCGCGGGCGTGGACGGCGTGTACCTGCATTTCCACAAGGCCAACGAGTTCCTCGGCACCACGCGCCTGCCCTCGTTCATCTGCAACGATGTGATCAAGAATCCGCAGGTGGAGCAGTATTTGGCGGATTATCGGGCGCATTTGGAGAAGGTGTTCGGTAAAGTATAGTCGAGATGGCCGGCCTGATTGCCGATACGGTATCTGCTATCCGCCGTATCGATGTAGGTAGGCTGGCTATACGCAGAGTATAGTGGATTAACTTTAAACCAGTACGGCGTT
The DNA here is from genome assembly GCF_001810355.1 of Neisseria sp. HMSC074B07. NCBI lineage: Bacteria > Pseudomonadati > Pseudomonadota > Betaproteobacteria > Neisseriales > Neisseriaceae > Neisseria > Neisseria sp. HMSC074B07. The sequence goes on from NZ_KV800935.1 coordinate 23,834, forward strand.
GCCTCGCCTTGCCGTACTATCTGTACTGTCTGCGGCTTCGTCGCCTTGTCCTGATTTAGTTAAGCCACTATAGTTGATATTCGTGTACGCCAAATAAATCAAAGGTCGTCTGAAAACCCGTATCGTGGTTTTCAGACGACCTTTTTGTATCATATTGGCATCAACAGTCGGCTCACCGAATCCCGCCTGTCTTTTAGCAATTTCACGATACCGCGTATTGACAGCCCCATAGGGGTCGTCTGAAAATCAGTTTTCGCGCTTTCAGACGACCTTTTTACATTTAACAACCCGTCCGAAGCCGCCCTATATCCTCCGCGAGAAAAACCATGTCCCTGCAAAACCTTTCCAACATCCGCACCCTCGTCGTCAAAGTCGGCTCCAGCCTCGTTACCGCAGGCGGCAAAGGCATAGACCAAGCCGCACTCGACCGTTGGGCGGCGCAAATCGCCGAATTGGGCAAACAAGGCGTGCAAACCGTCCTCGTTTCCAGCGGCGCCATCGCCGAAGGCATCAAACGGCTGGGCTGGAGCAAACGCCCCACCGCCATCAACGAACTGCAAGCCGCCGCCGCCGTCGGACAAACCGGCATCGCCCAAGCCTACGAAACCGCGTTCGCACCGCACGGCATCCGCACCGCCCAAATCCTGCTGACCCACGACGACCTGAGCAACCGCCCCCGCTACCTCAACGCCCGCAGCACCCTGCAAACCCTGCTGTCCAAAGGCATCGTCCCCGTCATCAACGAAAACGACACCGTTACCACCGACGAAATCAAACTCGGCGACAACGACACCCTCGGCGCACTCGTAACCAACCTCATCGAAGCCGACGCACTCGTCCTTCTGACCGACCAAAAAGGCCTGTACGACAGCGACCCGCGCAAAAATCCGCAAGCCAAACTGATTCCGACCATCGCAGCCGACCATCCCGACCTCGAAAGCATGGCAGGCGGCGCAGGCAGCAGCGTCGGCACCGGCGGCATGTACACCAAAGTCACCGCCGCCAAACGCGCCGCACTCAGCGGAGCCGCCACCGTCGTCGCATGGGGCGGCGAACCCGACGTCCTCGTCCGCCTCAAACAAGGCGAAAGCATAGGCACGCTCTTCACCAGCGCGCACAGCCGCGTCGCCGCCCGCAAGCAATGGCTGCTCGGACACGTCCAAACCGCCGGCAGCCTGACCGTCGATAGCGGCGCGGCAAAAGCCCTGACCGAACAACACGCCAGCCTGCTGCCCGTCGGCTGCATCCGCGCGGACGGACATTTTCACCGCGGCGAACTCGTTGCCATCCTCGATACCGACGGCAAAGAAATCGCCCGCGGCCTTACCAATTACAGCAGCGGCGAAACCGCCAAAATCCTGCAAACCCCGTCCGAGCGCATCGCCGAAAAATTAGGCTACGCCCACGAAGACGAACTTATCCACCGCGACAATATGGCGTCGCATTGGTAAAAAAGGTCGTCTGAAACCTTATAGTGGATTAAATTTAAATCAGGACAAGGCCGACGAAGCCGCACAGTACAGACAGTACAGAACCGATTCACTTTGGTGCTTCAGCACCTTAGAGGAATCGTTCTCTTTGAACTAAGGCGAGGTAACGCCGTCGGTTTAAAGTTAAGCCACTATATTATTGAGTTTCAGACGACCTCCCCTCCCATCCAACCAAAGGAAACCAGCATGAAAAAATTCCTCTTCCTCACCACCGCCCTCCTGCTCCTCAACGCCTGCGCCTCCCAATCCGGACAAGGCAGTTCTGCACAAGTCTATGGCGAAATCAAAGGCGGCGTAGAAAGCAGCCACGTCCACTAAGCAGGCGGAACGGCAGGCATTGCCCTCGCAGAAGATGCCGCCCCATTCCCCTAAAATCCGCATGACGAACATCGTGCCATAAAATCAAAAGGTCGTCTGAAACTTGGTTTACCCGGTTTTCAGACGACCTTTTCTATTGGACTGAAGACAAATGTTTGGACGGCAGTCATTCCCGCGCCAAACAGGAAAAGGACAAGGCTGACGGTGCAACAACGTCGTCTGAAACGGTTTGCGGACAGCACCCAGTTTCTATTCAAACCTTTTCGCCGCTACGGCTTTCAGCCCTTAATCCTGCCTGTCGGTACGGTTTCTCCCAATCAGCGGATAATCCCGCGCGTGGATTGGGCGAAGAAGTCTTTAAACACCGCCAGCTCCGCCTGCGTTTCGGCGCGGCGGAGGATGTCGGCTTTGGCTTCTTCAAACGGGATGCCGCGGTAGTAGATGGTTTTATACACATCTTTGACGGCGGCGATCTGCTCGGCGGTGAAGCCGTTGCGGCGCATGCCTTCGCTGTTGATGCCTGCGGGTTCGGCGCGGTAGCCTGCCGCCATGAAGTATGGCGGTACGTCTTTGTGTACGCCTGCGGCGAAGGCGGTCATGGCGTAGTCGCCGATTTGGCAGAACTGGAACACCAGCGTGTAGCCGCCCAAGACGACGTAGTCGCCGATGGTAACGTGTCCGGCAAGGGAGGCGTTGTTGGCGAAGATGGTGTGGTTGCCGATGACGCAGTCGTGTGCGAGGTGGCAGTACGCCATAATCCAGTTGTCGTCTCCGACGCGGGTTTCGCCGATGCCGGTTACCGTGCCGAGGTTGAAGGTGGTGAATTCGCGGATGGTGTTGCCGTTGCCGATAATCAGCTTGGTCGGCTCGTCGCGGTATTTTTTGTCCTGCGGGATTTCGCCGAGGCTGGCAAATTGGAAAATGCGGTTGTTTTCGCCGATGGTGGTGTGGCCGTTGATGACGGTATGCGGGCCGATTTCGGTGTTCGCGCCGATTTGGACGTTGGGGCCGATGACGGTGTACGCGCCGACTTTGACGCTGGAGTCGAGTTCGGCTTTGGGGTCAATGACGGCGGTCGGGTGGATGAGGGTCATGTTTTTCCTTTCCTGTCGTGTTGCCGAAAAGATGCGCGACGGCAACAGGTCGTCTGAAACTTTCAGACGACCTTTTTCTGAACACTCAAACCACGCGTTTGGCACACATGATGATGGCTTCGACGGCGACTTGTCCGTCCACTTTGGCGACGGCGCTGAATTTGCCGATGCCGCGTTTGTTGGTCAGCAGCTCGACTTCGAAAACAAGTTGGTCGCCAGGGATGACTTGGCGTTTGAAGCGGGCTTCGTCTATGCCGGCGAAGAAGAAAAATTCGTTGTCTTTGCGGCCGCCTTCGCTGAGGATGGCGAGTGTGCCGCAGGCTTGCGCCATGGCTTCGATGATGAGTACGCCGGGCATGACGGGCAGGTCGGGGAAATGGCCTTGGAACTGCGGCTCGTTCATGGTGACGTTTTTAATCGCGGTCAGGGTTTTCATGGACTCGAAGGCGGTGATGCGGTCGAGTTGCAAAAACGGGTAGCGGTGGGGAATGAGTTTTTGGATGTCTTTGGCTTCGATAGGGAGTTGTACGTCCATGTTCGTCGTATTCCTTGGTATTTCGGGGTTGGCTGGGCGGTTTCATCGCGGAGGCTTTAAAACGATAGGCTTTGCCGCTTTGTCGGGATTTAAAGCGCATCCGCCATGTAAACCGATTGTGGGGTTATTCGTCTTTTTCGCTGTCGCTCAGACGGTTTTCCAATGTTTTGAGGCGTTTGTTCATTTCGCTCAGGCGGTGGATGTAAACGGCGTTGCGCGCCCATTCTTTATGGGTGGACATCGGGAAGATGCCGGCGAGGTGTTTGCCGCTTTCGGTAATGCTGTGGGTCACGGACGTGCCGCCGCCGATGGTGGTTTTGTCGGCGATTTCGATGTGTCCGACCGTACCGACGCCGCCGCCGATGATGCAGTAGCTGCCGATGGTAACGCTGCCTGAGATGCCGGTTTTGGCGGCGATGACGGTATGCGAACCGATTTTGCAGTTGTGTCCGATTTGGACTTGGTTGTCGATTTTGGTACCGTTGCCGACGGTGGTGTCGCTCATTGCGCCGCGGTCGATGTTGGTGTTCGAGCCGATTTCTACGTCGTCGCCCAGCGTTACCGCGCCGGTTTGCGGGATTTTAAACCATGAATCGCCGGCGAAGGCGAGTCCGAATCCGTCCGCGCCGATGACTGCGCCGCTGTGGATTTCGACGCGGTTGCCCAGTGTGCAGCCGTAATAAACGACGGCGTTGGGATGCAGGACGACTTCGTCGCCCAGTTTGCAATCGTGTTGGACAACGGCGTTTGCCAAGATGCGGCAGCCTTCGCCGAGCACGGTGTTGGCGCCGATGTAGGCGTTTGCGCCGATTTCGCAGCTGGCGGGAACGGTGGCACTTTCCTCGACGACGGCGGTCGGATGGATGCCGCCGCGCGCTTTGACGATGGGCGAAAACAGGCGGGCGACTTTGGCGAAATAGAGATAGGGATCGTCGGCGACAATCAGGTTGCGCCCTTCAAATTCGTCCACTGCTTTGGCAGAAACGATGACCGCACCCGCGCTGCTGTCGTGGACTTCGGCTTTGTATTTCGGATTGGCGAGGAAGCTGATGTGTTCCGCCTGCGCGTCTGCGAGCGGGCGCACGGCGGCGACGGAAATGTCCTTGCCGCGCCATTCGCCGCCAAGCTGCGCTGTGATTTGGGACAGGGTGTAGGTTTTTGAAGTCATGATGTTTCGTAAGCTTTGGGATGAGGTCGTCTGAAAGGGACGGCGGGAGCAGTCGGACAGAACGGTTTGCCTAAAACGTATGCCGGCAGGAGTGATAAGACAGGTATAGTGGATTAACTTTAAACCAGTACGGCG
>NZ_KV800935.1:28673-43471 GCF_001810355.1 Neisseria sp. HMSC074B07
CCTTGTCCTGATTTAAATTTAATCCACTATAATTATATCGTTTATTGGATTTTCAGACGACCCTTCGCTTGAAAGAGGTCGTCTGAAAACAGGTTTGCTCTATATCGTTCAGCCTTCCGATTAACGTGTATTCAGGGCTTTAATCACGCTGTCGGTAATGTCGTAACGTGCGTTGACGTAAATCACGTCCTGCAAAATCACATCGTAGCCTTCGCGTTTGGCAAGATCGACGATGATGCGGTTGGCGTTTTGCTGGAGGGCGGCAAATTCTTCATTGCGGCGCAGGTTGTAGTCTTCTGCCAGCTCCGCCTGTTTCTTGCGGAACTGCTGAACCAGCTCGCCCCAGCGTTTTGCCGCAGCTTCACGCTCTTTGCCCTGCAATTTGCCTTCGGACAGGGATTTTTCGAGCTTTTCACCTTCTTGCTGCAATTTCTGCAAAGCGTCCTGACGGCTGCGGAATTCTTTTTCCAAGGTCGTCTGAATGCGTTGCGCCTGCTTGGACTCAAGATAAACGCGCTCGGTATTGATAAAGCCGATTTTCTGTACGGCTTCCGCCGCCGCAGCTTGGTTCATCAACCCGAAGCCCAATAAAGCCGCGCCGCCGAGGCGGAAGGCGTTGGCAATGATGTTCATCTGGATTTCCTTGATTTTGTATCCCGCCAATCAGCGGGATATCGGTTTGTTTTTAAAAAGAGGCAGAACGCCCTGCCCCTTTTCCTTCAGGTCGTCTGAAAAAGTTTATCTGCATAGGGATTTCGATTTTCAGACGACCTTGTTCTGCCTACGTCAGAATGTGGTACCCAATTGGAACTGGAAGCGTTGGATTTCGTCGCTGTCTTTTTTCTTGATCGGGTAGGCGTAGCTGAACTTCATCGGACCCAGCGGCGAGAGCCAGGTTACTGCCGCACCGGCGGAGTAGCGCAACTCTTCCTTGAAGGTCGATTTGTGGGTCTTGCCTAAGCCGTATGGGTTTTGAGCGGCATTGTTGGTGTAGTAGGTATTGCTGCTGCTGTCGTTATAAGTTTTACCGTCCCATACGCTGCCCGCGTCGGCAAACAGGCTCAGGCGGACGGAGCGGGAATCTTTGATGCCCGGCATCGGGAACAGCAACTCGGCGGAAACGTTGGCTTTTTTGTTGCCGCCGTAGCTGATTTTCTCGCCGTATTCGTCATAAACTTTCGGACCCAGCGTGCCGCTCTCGTAACCGCGTACGGAGCCTAAGCCGCCGCCGTAGAAGTTTTCAAAGAACGGCATGGTTTTGGTTTTGCCGTAACCGTTGCCGACGCCGACTTCGCCGCCGAGCATCAGGGTGAAGTCTTTGGTCAGCGGGAAGAACCAGGTTTGGTTGTGGGTCAGCGTGTAGTATTGCAGGTCGCTGCCCGGCAGAGCGATTTCGCCGTTGATGCCGGTCATGTAACCGCGGGTCGGCCACAAGGCGCTGTCGGTTTTATTGCGTCCCCAGCCGATCGTACCTTTGTACAGCCAGCCTTTGAAGCTGCCCACGCCGTCCGTGCCTTTACCATATTGGTTGATAAAGTCGGCATAACGTTTAGGCGCGCCTTTGTAGGTATTCACGGTCAGGTGTTCCGCCGCCAGACCTAAATTGACGCGGTCGTATTCGGTCACGGGGATGCCCATGCGCACGCCCGCGCCTGCGGTGGTGGTTTTATATTGTTTCGCGCTGGAAGAGGCTTTACGCGGATCGTAAGACTTGCCGTAAATATCGTAACCGAGGCTCACGCCGTCGGGTGTGAAATACGGATCGGTAAACGACAGCGAGCCGTTCAGCGTGGTTTTACTGCGTGAGGCGCGCAGAGAAACGGATTTACCCGTACCGAACAGGTTGTCTTGGGAAACGCCTACGGACATGACCAAGCCGGTATCCTGAACCCAGCCCGCACTCATATCCAGCGAACCGGTAGAACGCTCGTTCACGCTCATGTTCAAATCGACTTGGTCGGGCGTATTGGCAACCGGTACGGCATCGAATTGTACGTTGTCAAAGTAACCCAGCAGCTCGACACGCTCTTTGGAACGTTGCAGCTTGGAAGTGTCGTAAGGCGCGGATTCCATCTGACGCAATTCGCGGCGTACGACTTCGTCACGGGTTTTGTTGTTGCCGGTGATGTTGATTTCGTTCACATAGATTTTGCGGCCGGGTTCGACATTCAGGACGAAATCGACAGTTTGGGTCTCGGCATTGGGCACTGGCTGAACGTTGACTTCGCTGAACGCGTAGCCTGCCGTACCCATGCGGTTTTGGATGGCTTCGAGCGATTTGACCATTTGGGCGCGTTCGTACCATTTGCCCTTTTTCATGGTCAGCAGTTTTTGCAGCTCTTCTTTCGGCACTTCGCGGGTATCGCCTTCTATGCGCACGTCGCCCCAACGGAAGCGTTCGCCCTCGTCAACCGTGATTTTGATGGTTTGCTTGGTTTTGTCTTCGTTGGTCTGGATGTCGGTATCCAGAATGCGGAAATTGAAATAGCCGTTGTTTTGGTAGAACTCGCTGACGCGCTCCATGTCTTGCGAGAATTTCTGCTCGTTAAACTGGTTGCTCTTAGTCAGCCAAGTCCACATGCCGCCTTCGCTCAAAGACATTTGTTTCATGAGCTTGCGGTCGGAATAGACTTTGTTGCCTTCAAATTCGATGTCGGTAATCTTGGTGGTTTTACCCTCATCGATGGCGATGTCGATGGAAACGCGGTTACGCGCGAGTTTGGTGACGGTCGGCGTGATTTGGACCGACTGTTTGCCGCGGCTTTTGTATTCTTCCTTCAGGCTGGCGACAGACTGGCTCAGCGTGGCCGGATTGAAGTATTGGGATTGCGCCAAACCGAAGGATTCAAGGTTTTTCTTGATTACATCGTTTTGCAGCATTTTCGCGCCGGTAATGTTCAGCGTGCTGATGGTCGGGCGTTCGATAACGGTCAGCAAGACCTGATTGCCCATGGTCTCTACGCGGACATCGTCAAAAAAACCGGTCGCATACAGACTTTTGATGATTTCTTCGCTGCGTGCGTCGCTGAATTGGTCGCCGACTTTGACGGGCAGGTAGTTGAAGACCGTACTCGGTTCGGTACGCTGCAAACCTTCGACGCGGATGTCTTGAATGGTGAAGTCGGCAAACGCCAAAGGCGACATGCCCAATACCATCAAAGCAGAAGCAATCTGTTTCAATTTCATAAAATTATCCAAACAAACGGTTGATGTCATTAAAGAAAGCCAGTGCCATCATTAAGAGCATGGCAGCCAGTCCGAGGCGCAGGCCGATTGCCTGTATGCGCTCGCTCAAGGGCTTTCCGCGTATCCATTCGGCAGTGTAGAACACCAAATGCCCGCCGTCCAACACGGGAATGGGCAACAAGTTCAACACGCCTAAACTAATGCTGACCAACGCGAGGAATTCCAAATAGCTTTGAAATCCCAGCTGTGCCGTTTTTCCGGCGACGTCGGCAATGGTCAGCGGGCCTGAAATATGGTTCAGGGAGGCATTGCCTGTAATCAGTTTTCCGAAGAATTTTACCGTCATCCAAGCGTTGTTGACGGTTTTGTCCCAGCCCATCGCAAATGCTTCTGCGACAGACGGCTTATATTCGCGCTTGATTTCTTTTATCCACGCTTTGTCGTCTTGAGGACCGAAGCCTACCCTGCCGACCAGCGTTCTGTCGGGTTGCTGGATACTGTCGGGGCGGATGGTCGTCTGAAAAGTTTGGCCATTGCGCTCGTAGCTCAATTCGATTTTCTTGCCCGGGCTTTGGCTTACGATTTCCACCCATTGCTGCCAAGACTCGATGTCTTGTCCATCGGCACTGATCAGCTTGTCGCCTTTTTTCAAACCGGCTTTTTCAGCCGGACTGTTTTCTGTCACTTCGCCGACACGGGTGGTGATTTTAAAAGGCGACAACCCGATATAGCCTTGGTTTTTCGCAATTTTACCTGCTTCGGGCGTGCCGGCGGCATCGATAATCCGCATGGTTTTTTGCCCTGAGGTCGTCTGAACGGCAACATTTACCTTGCCTGACTCGATGTTCAACACGATTTCTTGCTGGGCTTTTTCCCACTCGCCGACGTTAACGCCGTTAACCGAAATAATTTTGTCTCCGGGCTGAAAACCGGCTTTGGCGGCAATGGTATTTTGCTCGACCATGCCGACATAAGGGCGGATTTCGGTAACGCCGAAGGAAAAACTCAAGCCGTAAAGCAGAACCGCCAGCGCGAGATTAGTCAGCGGACCTGCGGCAACGATGGCGATACGTTTGACGGGATGCTGTTTGTCGAAAGCGTAAGGCAGGTCTGCCTGCGCCACCTCGCCCTCGCGCGTATCAACCATTTTGACGTAACCGCCCAATGGGATGGGCGCCAAACACCATTCGGTATCGCCGCGCTTTCTGCTGAAAAATGGTTTGCCGAAGCCGACGGAAAAGCGGACGACTTTGACGCCGCACAATCTGGCGACGATGTAGTGTCCGAACTCGTGCAGGCTGACCAAAATCAGGATGGCAAAAATAAAAGCTAGAAGGGTTTGCAAAAGAATCTCTCTGGTTGGGTATGGGTTGACGTTGTCGATGTTTCAGACGACGTATCAAGGCAGGGGTCGTCTGAAAAACATTCGCAATGTGTAGAAAATATTATTGGCTTTATTTTGCCGATTATAAAGTCAGTCTGCCGTTTTGTCCGCCACACATGACGGGTGGGCGGGTTTTCAGACGACCTGTCATTTTTTATCGTTGCGGCACGGTTTATCCCAATGCGGCGATAAATTCCTGCGCCTGCCTGCGGGTAACGGCGTCTTGCGCCAGCAGGTTTTCGATGTTGCCGAGGTCGTCTGAAAAGTCTTGTGCGAGACAGTGGGCGACGGTTTTGGCAATGTCGGTAAACTTAATCTGCCCGTCTAAGAAGGCGGCGACGGCGGCTTCGTTGGCGGCGTTCAAGACGCAGGGCGCGGCTCCGCCCGCGTTCATGGCTTCATAGGCGAGCTTCAGACAAGGGAAGCGGTCAAAGTCGGGCTTTTGGAAGGTCAACGCAGACAATGCGTCGAAATCCAGGTCGCCGACACCCGAATCGATGCGTTCCGGCAAGCCCAAACAATAAGCAATGGGCGTACGCATATCGGGATTGCCCAGTTGCGCCAGCACGGAGCCGTCACGGTAGCGCACCATGCTGTGTATCACGGATTGCGGATGGATGACGACTTCGAGTTTATCAGGCGGGCAGTTGAACAGCCAATGCGCTTCAATCAGCTCCAAACCTTTGTTCATCATGGTGGCGGAATCGACGGAGATTTTGCGCCCCATGCTCCAATTGGGGTGTTTGACCGCTTGCACGGGCGTAATGCTGTCGAACGTGCCTAAATCGGCCGTCAGAAACGGGCCGCCGGAAGCGGTCAGGATAATCGAGCGGATGCCGTGTTCGTTCAGACGACCTGTGTAATCGCGCGGCAAAACTTGGAAAATGGCGTTGTGTTCGCTGTCGATGGGCAACACTGCCGCGCCGTTTGCGCGGGCGGTTTCCATAAACAACGCGCCGGAAACCACCAGCGTCTCTTTGTTCGCCAGATAAATGGTTTTGCCTTTTTGCGCCGCCGCCAGCGCAGAAGGCAGGCCCGCCGCACCGACGATGGCGCACATGACACCGCTGACTTCATCGGCAGACGCCACATCAACCAATGCCTGCGCGCCATATAAAACCTGCGTCGCCGTGCCGTCGCGTTTCAACAGTGCGTCAAGCCGGGCGGCGTGTTCCGCATCGGCAACGACGGCATAGTCTGGGCGAAATGTTTGACATTGAGCCGCCAGTTTCTCAACCTGCTTATGCCCCGCCAGCGCGAATACGCGGAATTTTTCGGGGTGGCGCGAAACAACGTCCAGCGTGCTTTCGCCTATGCTGCCGGTACTGCCTAATATGGTCAGGACTTGTGGTGTCATGGTGTGTTCTTTATGTACTGCTTTCGGATTTCAGACGACCTTTGGGCTTGAGGTCGAAAAGGTCGTCTGAAAACGCTTATTCGATATTGTGTTTGATGTGTTCCAACGATTTTTATAGTGGATTAACTTTAAACCGGTACGGCGTTGCCTCGCCTTGGCTCAAAGAGACATTCTCTAAGGTGCTGAAGCACCAAGTGAATCGGTTTCTGTACTGTCTGTACTGTCTTGCGGTTTCATCGCCTTGTCCTGATTTAAATTTAATCCACTATAACCGCTTCAGAACAAGCTTTCAAAGGCGGCATAGACGCTGATGACGGCAATCAGGCTGTCCACGCGGTCAAACACGCCGCCGTGTCCGGGCAGCAGATTGCTGCTGTCTTTGATGCCCGCCGCGCGTTTGAGCCAGCTTTCCAACAGGTCGCCACATACGCTGACAATGGTCAACACCAAACCGATTAACACGGTATTGAACCAGCCTGCGTCAAACGTGAGCCAACCAGCCCACCACACCACAGTCATGTACACTGCCACGCAAATCGCGCCGCCGATTGCGCCTTCCCAGCTCTTGCCGGGGCTGACGGTCGGTGCGATTTTGTGTTTGCCGAACGCTTTGCCGCTGAAATACGCGCAAACATCGGCAACCCACACCAAACCCATCACGGCGAGCAGCGACAAGGCGTAATCGGGATGCGGACGCAGGGACATGAGTGCGAACCAAAACGGCATGACCAAAAGCCAGCCGACGGTATAAGCCTGCCAGCCGCCATTCAATTTCCATTTGAATTTCAGCCACAAAGGCATAACGACCAGCCAAAACGCCAAAACGGCGTACCAGACGATATCCGGCAGCGTCCAACCGCCTGCATAGGCGATGACGCCGAACACCAGCGTCGCGGCGAGATAATGATTGGTTTTCAGTTTTTCCAATCCACTCATGCGGGCGTATTCCCACAGCGTAACCAGGGAAATCAACCCGCAAAATGCCGCCCACAGCCATTGCGGCGCGTAAAACAGCATACCGAGCATCAACGGCAGCATCCACAGCGCCGTGATAATCCGTTGTTTCAACATTTTTAACCCCTTTGCTGCTCTACCGGCAGCTGTTCCGAAGTGCGGCCGAAGCGCCGTTCGCGTTTTTGGAACGAGGCGACAGCATCGTCCAAGGCTTTGCTGTCAAAATCGGGCCACAGGGTATCGGTAAAATAAAGTTCGGCATACGCCATCTGCCAAAGCAGGAAATTGCTGATGCGTGTTTCGCCGCCGGTGCGGATGAACAAATCCGGCTCGGGCGCATCGCCCAGCATCAAGTGTTTCGCCAGCGCGTCTTCCGTAATTTCGGATACGCCTTCGGCAATCAGTTTGTTTGCCGCCTGCAAAATATCCCAGCGGCCGCCGTAATCCGCGGCGATGCTCAGGGTCAGACCGGTATTGTTCGCCGTCAACGCTTCCGCCTCTTCGATGCCTTGCAGAATCTGCCGGTTGAAGCGTTCGCGGCTGCCCAACACCTTCAGGCGCATATTGTTTTCGTGCAGACGGCGCACCTGCTTTTGCAAAGCCTGCAAAAACAGCCCCATCAGGAACGACACTTCGTCTTCGGGACGGCGCCAGTTTTCAGTTGAAAAGGCAAACACGGTCAGATATTGCACACCCAGTTTGGCGCAATGCTTCACCATATTTTCCAACGCGTCCAAGCCGCGTTTGTGCCCCATCACGCGGGGAAGGAAACGCTTTTTCGCCCAACGGCCGTTGCCGTCCATAATCACGGCGATATGCTTCGGAACCGAAGTATGTTCCAAAATGGTCTGCGTGCTGCTCTTCATCTCTGCCTTTCGCAGCGCGGCGGTTCAAAGGTCGTCTGAAACGCCGCGGACAAGGGTTTAAATCGCCATCAAATCTTCTTCTTTGGCAGCCAGCGTTTTGTCGGCTTCGGCGATGTATTTGTCGGTCAGTTTTTGAACCGCCTCTTCGCCACGACGTGCTTCGTCTTCGGAAATTTCTTTGTCTTTCAAGAGTTTTTTGATGTGATCGTTTGCATCGCGGCGCACGTTGCGGATGGACACGCGTCCTTCTTCCGCTTCGCTGCGTACGACTTTAATCAAATCTTTACGGCGCTCTTCGGTCAACATAGGCATAGGCACTCGGATCAAATCGCCGACGGCTGCCGGGTTCAGACCCAAGTTTGAATCGCGGATGGCTTTCTCGACTTTGGCAGCCATATTGCTTTCAAAAGGTTTTACGCCGATGGTGCGCGCGTCCAGAAGCGTCACGTTGGCAACTTGGCTGACCGGAACCATGCTGCCCCAGTATTCAACTTCCACTTGGTCCAACAGACCGGTATGCGCACGGCCGGTACGCACTTTCGCCAAATTCTCTTTCAGCACTTCTACCGAGCGCTGCATTTTGCTTTCCGCTGTTTTTTGAATATCGTTAATCATTTTCTGCTTTCAAATAAGATACTGAATTTAAAACCTCGCCCGGACGCATGACCATCCGAACGGCAAATCAAGCTGTTAACTGCGCATAGTACCGTCATTCGGCGATTCCGACAAGGCAGGGGCGGTTTTGGGCCTTGTTTCTTAACTGATATTTAAATGCCGTTGCACATGAGTTTGGGGCGGAAAAGCATGGACGGCCTCGATACAGCCGCATTCATTTGCGTATAGACAAAAAGGTCGTCTGAAAACCTTGTCAACCGGTTTTCAGACGACCTTTATCCTATTCCGCCTCCAACCTCTCTATGGCGAAAGGCAGGGTGCAAAACAGGAAAATACGCTCCTGTTACGATGCAATCACGAACCAAAGACCTCGAAGAAGCAGGTATATCAATAATGTGATGGTAATGTTGTTGTATCGCCATTTCATTTGGTTGATGGAAAAAACCAGCAGTATGAGGAGAAAGAATTGTCCTATGTATACCCATACCATGTCTGCTGACAACAATACGGCACAAATCAATCCCAAAGGCAAAAGAATCATCCAAGCAGGCAACGAAGCAATCGCCCACTTCGGTTTTCTATTACGTGCACGGACAAATTCTCCAATAGAAGAAAAGGTCGTCTGCTTCTGCGTAATCAAAGACAAAATACTCATGCCGCCATAAGCTACGGCGCAAATATACAGCAATTGTTTATAGTTGCTTACGAAGCTAATCGCAGCTAAAGGCGTAAGAAGTCCAAGTACGATAAAAGTCAATCGGGAAGAGCGCAGGTGCAGGCGTTCTGCCATAGCCGCGCGGGCGGCAACGCTGCATAAGACAACAGAAACAATGGAAGCAATAATTGGAGATACTGTATTGGATACACCTTCACTCAAGTATGAAAGATCTTCCGCGGCGGACAACATACCGGTTACGAACATGACCATGACAACAAACAGCAATAGGAGTTGCAACAGAGATCCTTCCCATTGATTGTTGCCGCGTTTGAACTGCAAAGCATTGACCAATATCATGCAGGCGAGTGCCCATGAGTTGAGCGGCATAGTCAACCATATGATGAAAACATCGCTGTCTTCATGGTTGAAATGAAACATCGTTAGGCCGATCAGTATCCAGCCGACAAGGAAAATAACCCAACCGGTCAAAGGCGCGACAACAATCCTCGCCCAAGCCATCTGCCACGGAGACAAAGAGGACATGCGCAACTGGTCAAATGCATTGCTGGAAACGTCTTGGCGCAGACTGCGCTCAATCTGCAGATAAAGGGCAATATTTGAAATGCCGGTACCGAACGCACCGACGCTGGCAATATATTCCACCAGGTTTTCAGAATTGGCATTGGCAAAAACAAACAGGCAGTAGAGTATGATGATGCCTGCAATCATGCCCCAGCTCATGTTGAGCCACATCAGCCTTTGAAATTCGGCGTTAACCCGGATTTTGGGGATATTCAATTTATTGTCCATCGGCTTGCTCCTGTTGCTCTTGTTGCTCCTGCTTGTGGAGATTGAGGCTGTTTTGATAACTGTTTAGCAGCGACGCCTTAATGACGGACGCTTCGCTCAAAGGCAGGTTTTGTTCAAACAGCTTGCGCAACAAGGCTGCACGAGCTTCTTCGCCCGCATCCAATATGACGGTAACGGCATGATTGTTCCATTCTGCCTGCTTCACGCCTTCCGTATTGCGGACCCGCTCGAATATGGATTCATCCAAACCGACAAATTGCAGCGAAACAGTCTGATCTTCGTTAACATCATCATTAACAGATTGAAATGCCTGAACACGTCCGCCTTTGATAACCAGCATATGCGAACAATATTCGTCCAGCTCGGAAAGAATATGGCTCGACACCAAAATGCTCATGCCTTCATCTTTGAGCTTCAGCAGCAACAAAGACAATTCATGTCGTGCCTCAGGGTCAAGACCGCTGGCAGGTTCATCCAAAAGCAAGAACTTAGGACGATGGATGATGACTTGCCCGATACCGACACGCTGCTTCTGACCGCGGGAAAGGTCGCTGACTTTGGCATACAGTTTATGTTCCAAATTAAGCAGGCGAACGGTTTCCAGCAGCAAATCAGGAAGTCGCGCATCAGGAATACCGCGGGATTTGGCGGCATACGTTAAGCACTGGATTACGCTCAAACCATCCGGCAAACCAAAAAAATCAGGCAGGTAGCCGAGTTTGGAAAAACTTTCGCGCGGATTATCAAGAATAGGCAGACCGTCAAGCAAGACATCGCCGGATGTCGGGATTTCCAATCCTGCCATACAACGCATCAAAGTGGATTTGCCGGCACCATTAGGTCCGATTAATCCGGTAATACTGCCCTGCGGAAGCTCAACCGAGACATCGTACAATGCCTGCGTATTGCCGTAGTAAAAATCTAGATGTTGGACATTAATCATAATATTTATAAGATATGAAGGGGTTGGATGCAAAAATCGGGGCGCTAACGCCGACTGACAAACTTTTATCACACGGATGAAATGACAAAATGGCTTTTCAGACGACCTCAAACATTTCTTGGCATTTCATGATAAACATTCAGCCTCAGCCGTTTCGATCTTGAGCCTTCGTATTATCAACAAAAAACTGTTTGACATACAAAAAACTGCTTCTGCGGTCGCTTTAATAGAAGGACGGATAACTTTACCCTATATCAGCGTACTTAAAAAAGCGGCAAGGACATCTTCCAAGCCGCTTTTCTGTCATTGGTTTGTTACCTTCCAACCTATAAATGGCATATGGAACATCATCAAACATCTCAAGAGATACGTTTTCAGACGACCCCACAATGACTTAGGGCGGCAACAAACGAATAATAGACAAATCCTGTTACCATATTTTTGACAGTTTTTCTTTAACTTTAGTCTCCATTTCTGCACTCAAATGGCGACCCAATATTTTGCCGAAATCCTCTTCAGGCGTATAGTTCACCAGCTCAGGGGCTTTGACGACATCTCTAGCGACACTATATACGCTGCCGAAATCATCAATCAATCCTACTTCTTTAGCCTCCGAACCAGTATAGATACGGCCGCTGAAAACATCAGAATACTGCTGATCTTTCAAACGCTTTCCGCGTCCGAGTTTAACCGATTTAATAAATTCCTTATGGATATCGGTCAGCATTTTTTCCCAAATCTGAGTTTGTGCGGGCGTTTCAGGAGAAAACGGATCGCCCATACCCTTATTGCTGCCCGCGATTTTCAGACGACGTTTGATACCGATTTTATCCATCAGCCCCGTCGCATCAAACCCTCCGCCAATCACACCGATACTGCCGACCACGCTGGACGGGTCCGCATAAATCTTGTCAGCCGCCGCCGCAATGTAATAACAGCCCGATGCACACATATCCTCCGCCACCACATACACAGGAATGTCTTTATGCTCCGACTTCATACGGCGGATTTCGTTAAACGCAATATTGGAAACCACAGGCGATCCGCCCGGACTATTGGCGCGGATGATAATCGCTTTAGCATTGGGATTATTGTAAACCGCCTCCATACCGGTGCGCAGCATCTCAACCTGATCATCAAGTTCATTGCCGATTTCACCTTTCAAATCGATCACTGCCGTATGCTCCCCGCTGCTTTGCACTGCATCGGTATCGTCTCCAAACAGTGACGCAATAAACATGAGAAATAAAATCACACCGATAACACGCCAAATATTGCGCCAAATACGTGCGCTACGCTGCTCTTTATAAGAAGCCAGCAATACTTCGCGCAATACTTCGCGCTCCCAAAACGAGCCGGAATGAGATGAGGGATTATTCCCCTCACGAGAATAAGGTTCCTGCATGATCGGTACTTTCATTGTTCAAATTTTGACACTCGGAACCACAAATCAGGTAGCTCCAACATTTTAGAGGATGTCTCCTATCCAATAACCCCGCATTCTACCGTCCTAAAAGATAAAATTTCAATCATCAGCAAATATTTGAACAAAGTTTTCATTTTATAACGAAATTTTTGGTTTCCTCATTAGAGGGAATCCAAAGAAAACAGCGTCAAAAAATGATATGGGATATTATGCGCAGCGATAAAAGCTTGAAGGGAGATTTATGATAACTATTTTGAGTAATCGGACTATTCCTATCATAATGCTGTGTTGTTCGGCAGTGTGTCACAGCCAGTAGAGTTTATCTCCGGCAAAAATACCGATACCGTCGATATAAACATTAAAAGCGCAGACGCCTATTCCGGAAAACGCTTTTTTCAAAACATCCGTAGGAGTGTAGCAAGCGTAGATTGGGGCGGAAATCCAACCTCTATCAAGGTCGTCTGAAAGTTTTCAGACGACCTCTTTACCAATAGCAGTCGTCCTGTTCAATTGTTCATATGGCTGTGATACACCACCATCACAAACCTGCCGACCACATTTTCTAGGTAAAGAATCGATTGTTTTATTCCCTGAAAGCGCAGGCAGACTATGAAAATGCAAAAAACGTCAGGAAAATGCAGAAACTAGCCACAGACGATTTAAATAACTTACTTGTCTATTTAAAGGACTAAAATGACCAATCAAGTTAAATATGATCGCAATAAAGACCGTCAGGGATTGTTTAAAGAAGATTTTTTTAAAACCAGTTATTCTGAAAATCTACAACTGCTGCAAGAGTGGATAGAAGAAAGTAAGAGTGACTCAACTATTCCTTCAGACGCACTGCCTCAACAACTTTATTTAACAATGCTTACAGAATACACCGCAGGATTTCCGATAGAAGACATCAAGAAGCGTATGGAGCAGATAGTTTATTACTGTAAGCAATGCCTGGATATACACAGGCAATACGGGCAAAAGGAAGACATCATGTTTATTTGGGGGCCGGAGGAGTGGGCGGGAGAAGAGCAACCCAACATTATCGGACTTTGCCTATTGTTCGAACGGATGGATTGGCTGGAAACCATTAAAGACAGCCTCAATCCCTATAACGATGACGAAATGTATTACGACCCTTCGTTCAGGGCTTTGATGAATATGGCACTACCCACGAAATTTGATCCCAGCGCCAAATTTGCCAAAGGCGGGCACAACTTCCGCAAACCCCTGCTACAAGCAATCATGGCAGAAAGCAAGGAAGAATCCCTGAAATATCTCAACACCTACCTCTCCGGTTGGTACGAAGGCAACCGAAAAATCGGTAATCTCCTGATTGACACACATTTGAACCAAGATCCCGAATATGGGGGCTATATCGGCTACTGGAGCTTTGAATCCGCCGCAGTCGCCTATTTAAAAGACTTGGACGACACCTCCCTGCGGCAGTATCTGTACTACCCCAAAGACATCGTGGACTGGGCGCGGGAGCAGAAGCTTAAGCACGAGTAGGAGTAATACGGCAAGGGTGGATTGATATGAAGAGAATCGTTTTATTATTCTTTATTTATAGTAGTTTCGCTATGGCAGAACAAAATATTTTTCCTGTTCATGAAGTGCAAAATTTGTTGGGTTATGGGCAGTTAGAGTTTTTAAAGCCAAATAAAAAAAATATTTTTATGCGCTATACAATGAAAAATAAAGGAATAAAAACATATTCCTTACAAGATGGCTGTTATCAAAAAGATAAAGTAGATAATTGTGTATCTGAAATGGTTTATCTGGAATCTTCGCCTGATGGCAAGTATTCGATATTTATGCATATAGAAGGAGGCATGGTAGAGGATTTGGAAGAAAATTCTTCGCATTACCATGAAACTAATAATATTTTGATTTTAAATCATAAAAGCGGGTGTTTGGTTATGGCGCCTTCTAAATACTACGTTAATTGGAAAGGAAAACATACCTTAAGTGATGGGGATGGAGATAGAGATATTGATTTAAATAAATATTTTAGAGGAATACCTATATTTTATAGAAATAATAAATTGGATGCGGAAAATTATTATGGCGTAGATAATGTAAATAGTTGCCGTAAATTTCAATTGTAAAAATTACCTTCTTATTGGTGCTATCCAGCAAGCGTAGATTGAATTGAAAGTCTGTTATTGAGGTCGTCTGAAAAATTGAGGATTTTTATTTTCAGACGACCCTTCGTCAAGTGGATACAGATTCAGGATAAACCGACCCGTAGCGTGGGCTTCACCCACGACCTTCCGCCCGAACATCCGAATCTAATCATCTCTGTTCATTCGTGGGTAGAACCCACGCTACGGGCGGCTGGCTCTCCCGTCTGGAGGGAGAGAGCAGCTCTACGGTTTGCACGAATTTGATTTTACCTAAAACCATAAAGCCACTCCCATCCTAACCTTCCCCCGTCGGACGGGGGAAGGAACAAGTTGCCGTTGCAGCAAATCGTAGCGTGGGCTTCGCCCACGACCTTCTGCCCGAACATCCGAATCAAATTATTTATGTTCATTCGTGGGCAAAGCCCACGCTACGGCTGCTAAAAATATAGTGGATTAACTTTAAACCAGTACGG
>NZ_KV800935.1:43571-50237 GCF_001810355.1 Neisseria sp. HMSC074B07
TTGTCCTGATTTAAATTTAATCCACTATAAGTGGGGCACAATATAAAAAACAGAGGTCGTCTGAAAACCCGAAATGTGGTTTTCAGACGACCTTTTCTTGCGCTTTATGGTTTACGCGAACCTTATTCGCCGTAATAGGCTTTGGTCAGGATTTCTTCCATATCGGCGACCAATGCGAGACGCGGGTTGGCGGGAGTGCATTGGTCTTCGAAGGACAGCATTGCCAGCTCTTTGCGCCCGTCGATGAAGGTTTTTTCGTCGATGCCCTGCTCTTTGAACGACATTTTGATGCCGACGTTGACCGCCAGTTCGTGACAGGCGCGGGCGAAAGATTCTACGCCTTCGGCAGGGGTGGTGCACGGCAGGCCTAAGGTACGGGCGATTTCCTGATATTTCAGGTCGGCTTTGTAGTAGTTGTACTTCGGCCAGGTGGCGGTTTTCTGCGGGCGCGTGCCGTTGTAGCGGATGACGTGCGGCAGCAGGATGGCGTTGGCGCGGCCGTGCGGAACGTGGTATTTTCCGCCGATTTTGTGCGCCATCGAGTGGTTGATGCCGAGGAATGCGTTGGAGAACGCCATGCCTGCGATGGTGGAGGCGTTGTGCATGTGTTCGCGCGCTTCGGGGTCGGACGCGCCGTGTTTGTAGGAGCGTTCGAGGTATTGGAACACGAGCTTGATGGCTTGCAGGGCGAGGCCGTCGGTAAAGTCGTTGGCAAGCACGGAAACGTATGCTTCTACGGCGTGGGTCAGTACGTCCAGACCGGTGTCGGCAGTTACGCCGGCGGGAACGGTCATGGTAAATGCGGGATCGACGATGGCGATGGTCGGGGTCAGCGAGTAGTCGGCGATGGGGTATTTTTTGTCGCCGTCGCTGATGACGGTAAACGGCGTAACTTCGGAGCCGGTGCCCGATGTGGTGGGGATGCCGATGAATTTGGCTTTGCGGCCCAATTCGGGGAAGCGGAAGGCGCGTTTGCGGATGTCCATGAATTTTTGGACGAGGTCTTCAAAATCGACTTGGGGCTGTTCGTAGAAGAGCCACATGGCTTTTGCCGCGTCCATCGGCGAGCCGCCGCCCAGTGCGATGATGGTGTCGGGCTGGAAGCTGCGCATCAAATCCGTGCCTTTATAGACGGTTTGGACGCTAGGGTCGGCTTCGACATCGGTGAAAAGCTGGATGGTTACTTTGTTTTTGCGTTGGTGGAGCTGGTGGGTCACTTTATCGACGAAGCCCAAATCGACCATCGAACGGTCGGTCACAATCATGACTTTTTCACAGTCTTTCATGTCTTGCAGGTATTGGATGGAATCGCGCTCGAAATAGATTTTGGCGGGTACTTTGAACCATTGCATGTTGTTTCTCCGACGGCCTACTTTTTTGATGTTTAACAGGTTGACTGCGCTGACGTTGCCGCCGACGGAGTTTTTGCCGTAAGAGCCGCAGCCCAAGGTCAGGGACGGCAGGAAGGCGTTGTAAACGTCGCCGATGCCGCCGAAGGTGGAGGGCGAGTTCCAAATCACGCGTAAGGCTTTGACGCGGGTGCCGAAGGTTTTTGCCAATTCTTGATCAGCGGTATGGATGGCGGCGGAGTGTCCCAAGCCGTCGAAGGCGACCATTTGTTCGGCAAACTGCAAACCTTGTTCGGTGGAATCCGCTTTGAGCATCGCCAGTACGGGCGAGAGTTTTTCACGGGTCAGCGGCTCGTTGGGGCCGACTTCGCGGCATTCGGCGATGATGATGTTGGTTTTTTCGGGGACTTTAAACCCTGCCTGTTCGGCAATCCACGCCGCCGGTTTGCCCACAACGGCGGAATTGAGTTTTGCGCCGCCGCAGTTGGCGCAGTTTGCCGTGACGCCGAAGATGAAGTCTTCGAGCATGGCTTTTTCTTTTTTGTTGGCGAAGTACACGCCGTAGGATTTGAACTCTTCGACCAGCTCTTTATAAATCTCTTTGTCAGCGATGACGGCTTGTTCGCTGGCGCAAATCATGCCGTTGTCGAACGCTTTGGACATCACGATGTCGTGTGCCGCCTGTTGGATGTTTGCCGTTTTTTCGACATAGGCAGGCACGTTGCCCGCCCCGACGCCGAGCGCGGGTTTGCCGCAGGAATAAGCGGCTTCCACCATCGCATTGCCGCCGGTCGCCAAAATCGTCGCCACGCCCGGATGCTTCATCAGCGAAGAAGTGCCTTCCATAGACGGTTTTTCAATCCACTGGATGCAGTTTTCCGGCGCGCCGGCGGCAATTGCGGCATCGCGCACGATTTGGGCGGCGTGGGCGGAACACTGCTGGGCGGAAGGGTGGAACGAGAAAATAATCGGATTGCGGGTTTTCAGCGCAATAAGGGATTTGAAAATGGTGGTGGAAGTCGGATTGGTGGTCGGCACGATACCGCAGACGACCCCGACCGGATCGGCGATTTCGGTAATGCCGGTTACATCGTCTTCGCTGATGACGCCCACGGTTTTCAAATCGCGCAGGCGGCGCACGACGTTTTCGCAGGCAAACAGGTTTTTGGTCGCCTTATCTTCAAATACACCGCGTCCCGTTTCTTCGACCGCGTGCATGGCGAGTACACCATGTTTGTCCAGCGCGGCAATGGAGGCTTTGGCAACGATATAATCAATCTGCTCCTGATTCAGCTTGCGAAACTCGTCCAACGAGCGCAAACCCTTTTCAACCAAACTGTTGACCTCGGCTACGGCGGGGCTGACGACATTGTCGGCTGATGCGTTCATGGTGTATCTCCTTGATATAAGGTGGCAATAAAGACGATAAATTTTCACTACGATTACTATAAGTAATTTTGTTACATTTCTCTTTGACTTACATCACAAACCATGCATGCTGTTTTCAGACGACCTCTTTCAGGATTTTTCTGTTTTTAATACATTGAAATAAAATCATTTTAACGAGTTTGATAAAAGAGGCTGCCGAATCTTCCCCCTTTGCCATATCGCTATTGTTTTGCCCGCCGCAATTCATATGAAAATGAAATTTTTTAAATTTTGTATCGAAATTACAAATCAACCTTTCAAACAAAATTTGCAGGCAAAACGGATAAGGTCGTCTGAAAACCAAATTAAAGTTTTCAGACGACCTTGTCGCATATTCACAAGAGATTGTCGGGAAAACGATAGTTTTTTTTCTACAATTTCAGATATTAAACTTATAAAATACAACCATTCTCATTTGTACAATGAACGGAGAAATTGATGTTCCGACCCAATCTGACCGCTGCCGCCGTTGTGGCCGCTTTATCTTCCACTGTATTTGCCGCCGAAACGGTCGAGCTGGATACTGTCCATGTGAAGGGGCAGCGTTCGTATAACGCGATTGCCACCGAGAAAAACGGCGATTACAGCTCGTTTGCCGCCACTGTCGGCACAAAAATCCCCGCATCTTTACGCGAGATTCCGCAATCCGTCAGCATCATTACCAACCAGCAGGTAAAAGACCGCAACGTTGATACCTTTGACCAATTGGCGCGCAAAACGCCGGGTCTGCGCGTGTTGAGTAATGACGACGGCCGCTCATCGGTTTATGCGCGCGGCTACGAATACAGCGAATACAATATCGACGGCCTGCCCGCGCAAATGCAGAGTATCAACGGCACGCTGCCCAACCTGTTCGCCTTCGACCGCGTCGAAGTGATGCGCGGCCCGAGCGGCTTGTTCGACAGCAGCGGCGAGATGGGCGGTATTGTGAATTTGGTGCGCAAACGCCCGACCAAAGAGTTCCAAGGCCATGCGGCAGCAGGGTTCGGTACGCACAAACAATATAAAGCCGAAGCCGATGTTTCAGGTCCTCTGAACGCCGACGGCAGCGTGCGCGGCCGTGTGATGGCGCAAACTTCAGGCGCGTCTCCCCGTCCTGCCGAGAAAAACAACCACCACGAAACCTTCTATGCGGCGGCGGATTGGGACATCAACCCCGACACGACTTTGGGCGTAGGCTATCTCTACCAACAACGCCACCTCGCGCCGTATAACGGCCTGCCCGTCGGCAGCAGCGGCAATTTGCTGTCCCTGCCCAACCACACTTTCGTCGGCGCGGATTGGAACAAATTTAAAATGAACAGCCATGACGTGTTCGCCGATTTGAAACATTATTTTGACGACGGCGGCTACGGCAAAATCGGTATGCGCTATTCCGACCGCGATGCCGACTCCAACTACACCTTCGCCGCCAACAAACTTTCTGCCGACAATAAGGCAAACGTCGTCGGCTTAGGCACGGAAATCAAACAAAAAGCCTTCGCGGTTGACGCAAGCTACAGCCGTCCGTTTGCCTTGGGCAACACCGCAAACGAACTCGTCGTCGGCGCGGACTACAACCGCCTGCGCAGCACCAACGAGCAAGGCCGTGCAGCCGTTGCGCGTAATGTTGCCTTGGGCGATTTCCACTCCGTTCCCTATGTCAACCTGATGCAGAACGCCCGTGCCGGCGCGCGCGGTTACAGCCATACCGTCGCTACTGAAAACCTTGACGAATTCGGCGTTTACGGCAAATCCGTCTTCCATCCGGTCGACAGGCTGTCGCTCATCGGCGGCTGGCGTTTGGGACACTACAAAATCGAAGCGGGCGAAGGTGACGAGTTGCACAAAGCCAGCAAAACCAAGTTCACCGGCTACGCAGGCGCAGTTTACGACTTGAACGACAACAACAGCCTCTACGCCAGCTTCTCCCAACTCTACACGCCGCAAACCAGCCTCGGCACTGACGGCAACCTGCTCAAACCGCGCGAAGGCAACCAGTTTGAAGTCGGCTACAAAGGCAGCTACATGGACGACCGCCTCAACACCCGCGTCTCCCTCTACCGCCTGAAAGACAAAAACGCCGCCGCACCGCTGAACCCGAACAACCGCAACACCCGTTACGCCGCCTTGGGCAAACGCGTGATGGAAGGCGTTGAGACCGAAATCAGCGGCGCGATTACACCGAAATGGCAAATCCACGCAGGTTACAGCTATCTGCACAGCCAAATCAAAACCGCCGCCAACTCGCGCGACGACGGCATCTTCCTGCTGATGCCCAAACACAGCGCAAACCTGTGGACGACTTACGAAGTTACGCCCAAGCTGACCCTCGGCGGCGGCGTGAACGCGATGAGCAGCATCTCCTCGGCGGCAGGCCTGCGTGCAGGCGGCTACGCCACATTCGACGCCATGGCGGCATACCGTTTCACGCCCAAACTGAAGCTGCAAATCAACGCCGACAACATCTTCAACCGCCACTACTACGCCCGCGTCGGCAGCGCAAACACCTTCAACATTCCCGGCTCGGAGCGCAGCCTGATGGCAAACCTCCGCTACGACTTCTAAAAACGGGAAAAGCAAAAGGAAAACAAATCACCGCCAAAAACCAGAAGACCAACACATTACGGAAACAGACCGGACAGGCAGGGCACACCACCTGTCCGGTTTTATCATTTATGTCCATGTTTGACATAGAAAAAACAACAGATATAGCCCAAAGGTCGTCTGAAACATCCGACAACCCGATAACACACACAACACACCCCACCAACACAACCGACAACCCCGCCATGACCTCACGCACCGCACACTGGCAAGCCGCCCGCCTGCTGCAAGCCGAAGAAACCCACATCCGCTCCGAGCACACCGGCCGCAGCTACCGCATCCAAACCGCCGCCGTCGGCGACCCGCCCCCGCAAGGCTATCCCGTCCTCCATATCCTCGACGGCGACGCCTTCTTTCCCGCCGCCCTCAGCATGGCGCAATCCCTGCTCATCAACCCCATGACCCGAAGCCGCGCCGCCTGCCTCATCGTCAGCATCGGCTATCCCAACGGCGAAGTCCGCGACCTGACCCAACGCGCTCTCGACTACACCCCGCCCCTGCCCGAAACCGCCACCGAAGCAGAACGCCGCCAATACGGACAAGCAGACCGCTTCGCCACCTTCCTCGACCACGAACTTGCCCCGACCCTTGCCGCCAAATACCCCGTCAACCCCAAAGAACAAGCCCTGTTCGGACACTCCTTCGGCGCATTGTTCGGACTCTATTCCCTCTTCACCGCCCCCGACCGCTTCAAACACAACCTGCTCGCCTCCCCCTCCGTCTGGTGGCACAACCGCCGCGTCCTCGACTTCCTCCCGTCCGCCCTTCCCACCGACACCGCCGTCCGCATCAGCGTCGGCGAACACGAAGGCCGCAGCAACCGCCCCGAACAAATCGGCAGGGAAATGGTCGCCCAAGCCAAACTGCTTGCCGGCACCCTCCAACACCTCGGCGCAGACGCACAATTTACCCTCTACCCCAACGCCAACCACGGCAACACCCCCTTCTACGCCCTCCCCGACCACATCGAATACCTCCGCCAAGCGTGGCAGAAAAAATAAACCCGCAGGAAAACGACAAGCCGTATGCCCAGCAAACAGGAATACGGCTTGAGTGATGGCAGTTGGGGATTTTCAGACGACCTTGGATTCATCTTTTATGCAATCAACGCAGGTTTTATTCAATTAAATTGGAAATCCAACCCGTAGCGTGGGCAGCGTCCACGAAATCTATCATCCAATAATCAAAATCAAACAACAGCCGAATGGGTATCCATTTTGGCTTTCATCTCGTGGGCAAAGCCCACGCTACTCGTTGTGGCAACGACAACCTGTCCCTTCCCCCGTCTGGCGGGGGAAGGTTA
>NZ_KV800935.1:50337-50638 GCF_001810355.1 Neisseria sp. HMSC074B07
CCCTCTCCCCAACCCTCTCCCGCCGGACGGGAGAGGGAGCGGGTTACCAGTCGAAACGAGGTCGTCTGAAAACTTTGGGATTTGAGTTTTAGAGAAACTCGCTCCCGATTTTTCAGACGACCTCGTTTATTCAATCAATACAGGCTTAGGATAACCCAAGTAGCGTGGGCTTTGCCCACGAAATCTGCTATCTAAAAATCCAAATCAGACAACAGCCGAATGGGCATCCATTTCGGCATTTATCTCATGGGCAAAGCCCACGCTACGGGTCGTCTGAAAACTGAACTGGCCCCCAAATCTT
>NZ_KV800936.1:0-1825 GCF_001810355.1 Neisseria sp. HMSC074B07
ATGCGATCAACGGCAGCCAGTTGTATTACACCAATCAGGCGATTAACCAAAGCGTGACCAACCTTGGCAATTACGTGGTGAACATGGGCGACCAAATCAACCAACGTATCGACAATGTTGAAAGCGACTCTAAAGCCGGTACAGCAGCAGCCATGGCGGTGGCTGGTCTGCCTCAAGCCTACCTGCCGGGTAAGAGCATGATGGCGGTTGCAGGCGGCGTTTACCGCGGTGAAAGCGGCTACGCAGTTGGCTTCTCCAGCATCTCCGACGGCGGCAACTGGGTCATCAAAGGTACGGCTACCGGCAACTCGCGCGGCCACTACGGCGCGACCGCAGGTGTCGGTTACCAATGGTAATCCCGCTCTAAAGCCTGTTTGAAGGCAAAGCAAAGGTCGTCTGAAAACCCGAAACAGGGTTTTCAGACGACCTTTTTCTATATCGGATGGAATCGGAACGGGTTTGCTTTCTGAGTATAGTGGATTAAATGGGACGGGGTTGGTTTTCCAATATGCTCGGTTTCGCACGCACTCGCTTAACACAAAACGCTAAAGTTTGTTTTCAGACGACCTTGCAGCCATGTCCGCCCCTTTTCTGTGGCAAAATTCAGCTTGTTCCACATGGTCAGTCTGCGTATTTAAATTGAAGAAATCTCAAGCCGACTGACGAAACAGTTTACAAGGAGAAACAGACATGAGCCGCATTTTATCCTCGCTGCGCTATCCGCTGATTCAAGCGCCGATGGCGTTTGCACATGATACAGAGCTGCCTTTGGCTGTCGGTAAAACCGGTGCTTTGGGTTCGTTGGCGGGAGCGATGTACGACGCGGCGGGTTTGGATAAAGCGTTGGCACGGATGAAGCAGGAGGGCGGCGGCTGTCCGTACAACCTCAATTTTTTCGCCCACCGCACGCCGTCTGCCGACCGCGCGCAACAGGACGCATGGTTTGCCGTGTTGCGTCCGTATTTCGAGGCTTACGGGCTGACGGGAAACGATATTCCCACCGGTGGCGGACGGCAGCCGTTTGATGCCGACGCGTTGGAATGCGTGGAACGTTACCGCCCGCCTGTGGTCAGCTTCCACTTCGGTTTGCCCGCACCCGAATATTTGCAGCGCGTTAAAGCGACGGGCGCGGAAGTGTGGAGCAGCGCGACGACGGTCGAAGAAGCCGTTTGGCTGGAGCAAAACGGCGCGGATGTCGTGATTGCCCAAGCGTGGGAGGCGGGCGGTCATCGGGGTTGGTTTTTAAACCGCCATCCCGACAGTCAAAGCGGCTTGTTCGCCCTGTTGCCCGCCATCCGTAACGCCGTGCACCTGCCCGTTATAGCCGCAGGCGGCGTTTCCGATGCCGCTGCTGTCCGCGCCGCGTTGGAATTGGGCGCATCCGCAGTGCAGGTCGGAACCGCTTTCCTGCTCGCAGACGAAGCCCTGACCAAACCCGCCCACCGCGCCGCCATCCAAACCGCCCGACCCGAAGATACCGTGGTGACCAACTTGTTCAGCGGCGGCGCAGCGCGCGGACTTTACAACCGTTTCATACGCGAAGCCGGTCCGATGAATGACGCGGCACTCCCGTTTCCCTTGGCGGGCGCGGCCGCCGGTGCATTGAAAGCCGCCGCCGAAAAACAAGGCTGCTACGACTTTTCCCCATTTTGGGCAGGACAAAACGCAGGATTGTGCCGCCCTGGCAGCGCGGCGGAAATCGTCGAACGGTTGTGCGGCAGCATCGAGCGTTAGGACGGTTTGAGCACAGGCAAGGTGGACGTTGCAAAAAGGTCGTCTGAAAATTGAAAACAGGTTTGAACTGCACCCCAAAAGTTGGACATCC
>NZ_KV800937.1:0-13876 GCF_001810355.1 Neisseria sp. HMSC074B07
TTTATGAGTGTCCAAGATTTGGGGGCCAGTTCAGGTAAAAACAGACAGTTTCAGACGACCTTTTATTTAATTTGTCTGATTTATCGGATTATGGTTTTTTCTAACTGTCCGCCTGTTAAGTTATCCTAGTTTAAAATGACTTTACTTATTGGAATAAATATTAATGACTTGGTGTGACATACTTTCGTCACTGAGTTAACCCACAACGGAGAACACACCATGAGCAAGTCTTTCTTGACTAAAACTTTGACCTTGATCGCCATTGCTACTTCTCTGAGTGCATGTGCGGGCATGACCCAAACACAACGCAATACTGCTACTGGCGCGGTATTGGGCGGTGTAGCGGGTAACTTGATCGGTGGCGATACCGGCTCTACTTTGGGCGGCGCTGCATTAGGCGGCGTCATCGGCAGCCAAGTCCACAGACATCGTTAATTTTTAAAACGATAAAAGCCGGTCGGGCCTTAAATGGGTTCGACCGGCTTTTTTTATTGGGCGTGATTGAATCAGAAAAATGTTTGCGCAAGGTTGGGGAGAGTTCAAAATTATGGATTGCTTTTCTGTGGGTTGGGCGAGTATGCCCGTTTGTTGTCAGGCTAACGCGTCGCCGCGCATTCGCCGTTTTCAAACACCAACACCTTCTCCGGCCAGCGCAATGCCGCCAGCCTGAACTGTTCGGGACGGTATTTTTGCGGGAATTTCCTTGCCCGCCAGCTTGCGCCAATCGAGAAATCGACGCAGAACACGTTGCGCCGCGCCCCGTGCCAGACATCCGGCTGCGGCGGCAGCAACAGCCGTTCGGCGGCAACGGCGGCGGGAGACGGCTGCCAACTGCGCCAATAATGGCCGATAACGACGGGCGTATCGTCACAGTAGTCGTCCCACCACGCGCAACGGGTCGTACCGCGCCAGCGTCCGCCGGCGTAAAACGGCTTGTCCGCCAAACGCTCCACGCCGCTGGTGAGGGCGCGTATCGGATGCAGGCGGCTGCGTTCGAGTTCGTATCGCGCGGTAGCAGGCATGGGCGGCGGCGCATGGTCGGGATTTTCCGCCTGCGGGGCGTAATGCGCCTGTTCGTAGAGGTAGTCGGGATACCAAGAGGCCGTCTGAAGGCGGTGTTTCAACTCGGCATCGAAGCGGCGGTATTGTGCGGTCAGGCTTTCGCCTTTTGCTTCTTCGAGGCGTTCGATTTGCGGCGGCAGCCAGGCGGCGTGGACGATGCGCAGGTCTTCGCGCTCCAGCAGCAGCGGCTGTTCGGCCAGCCATGCGCGCAATTCGGTTTTCTCTTTTTCTTCCACGCAATGCCACGGCGCGTAATGGGCGTCTTTTTCGGCGCGGACATCGAAAAACCAGCCCGAGCCGTCTTTCGGGTCGTCGGCAAGGATGTTCAATTCGTGGTTGCCCAAAACCATCCATGCCCATCCGTGTTCGTAAGCCTGTTTGAACCACGCCAGCATCGCGGGGCTGTCGGGGCCGCGGTCGCACAAATCGCCGACGAACACCAGCCGCCGCCCGCGCGGATGGAAACCGTCGTCGCGGTAGCCGAGCCGGTGCAGCAGCGATTGAAAGGCGGCAAATTCGCCGTGAACGTCGCCGACGATGTCCAGCGGCGTGTCGGGCAGTGATTGGCGGTATTGATAGGACATGATGGTCGGAGGTCGTCTGAAAAGTGTGCCGACGGTGTTTTTAGACGACCTCGGGCAGTTTCAAGAAGTTTTCACGGTAGTAACGCATTTCCTCGATGCTTTCGAGAATATCGTCCAAAGCCTGATGCGAACCGCGTTTCACCACGCCTTTGGCAACGGGCGGATTCCAACGCTTGGCGAGTTCTTTCAGGGTGGATACGTCCAGATTGCGGTAGTGGAAATATGCCTCAAGGCGCGGCATGTATTTGACCATGAAGCGGCGGTCTTGATGGATGGAATTGCCGCACATCGGCGTGGCTTTTTCGGGAATCCATTGCGCGATAAAGTCGAGCAGTTTCTGCTCAACTTCGGCTTCGGACAGCCGCGATTCGCGCACGCGCTGCGTCAGCCCCGTTCGACCGTGGGTGGCGGTGTTCCAGGCGTCCATGCCGTCGAGCAGTTCGTCACTTTGGTGGACGACATAAACTTCGGACTGCGCCAAGACGTTCAAATCGGAGTCGGTGATAATCATGGCGACTTCGATGATGCGTTCGCGTTCGGGGTCAAGCCCGGTCATTTCCATATCGAGCCAGCAGAGGTTGCTTGCGTTTTGAGTCATTTCAGACGACCTTTCGTCGGTTTAAAAACAATGGGCGGTATTATAGTGGATTAACTTCAAATCAGGATAAGGCAAAGCGGTCGCGTAAATATAGTGGATTAACTTTAAACCAGTACGGCGTTGCCTCGCCTTGGCTCAAAGAGACATTCTCTAAGGTGCTGAAGCACCAAGTGAATCGGTTTCTGTACTGTCTGTACTGTCTTGCGGTTTCATCGCCTTGTCCTGATTTAGTTAAGCCACTATAGTATAGTCGTCTGAAAACGAATGCGGCGGGTTTGTTCTATTGTTTCAGACGACTATTTTCATCAGGGGAGGATTCGCGGGCGAAGCCCACGCTACGGGTTGGCACGGTTGAGTTTAAACCGTTTCAAATAATAAAAGGTCGTCTGAAACCCGTTTTCAGACGACCTCTTTGCCGTTTTACTTCACTGCCGATTCAAATCAGAACAAGCCGTGGATCACGCCGTCTGCGTCCACGTCGATTTTCTCGGCGGCGGGGACTTTAGGCAGGCCGGGCATTTTCATCATGTTGCCGCACAGGGCAACGATGAAGCCTGCGCCGGCGGAAACGGTGATGCCGCGCACGGTGATGCGGAAGCCTTCGGGGCAGCCCAAGAGTTTGGCGTTGTCGCTGAGGGAATATTGGGTTTTCGCCATGCAGACGGGCATTTTGTCCAAGTCCAGTTTTTCCAGCGAGGCGATTTCGGCGGCGGCTTCCGCGCTGAAATCGACGTCTTCCGCGCCGTACACTTTTTGGGCGATGGCGCGGATTTTGTCTTTGATGCTCAACTCGACATCGTAGGCAAAGCGGAATTCATTGGGTTGGTTGTCGATGGCGTTGACGACTTTGCGCGCCAAATCCGCGCCGCCCGCGCCGCCTTTGCCCCACACTTCGGTCAGGGAAACTTCGACGCCGTGTTCGGCGCAGGCTTTTTCAATCATTGCCAACTCGGCATCGGAGTCGGACACGAAGCGGTTGATGGCGACGACGACGGGCAGGCCGAATACGTTTTTCAGGTTGGAAATGTGTTTCAGCAGGTTGGGCAGACCTTTTGCCAAGGCTTCGAGGTTTTCCTCGCCGAGGTTGGCGCGTTCTACGCCGCCGTTGTATTTCAAGGCGCGGACGGTGGCGACGACGACGGCTGCGTCGGGTTTCAAACCGGCAAGGCGGCATTTGATGTCGCAGAATTTTTCCGCACCCAAATCCGCGCCGAAGCCTGCTTCGGTTACGGCGTAATCGGCAAGGTGTTTTGCCAGTCGGGTGGCGGTAACGGAGTTGCAGCCGTGGGCGATGTTGGCGAAGGGGCCGCCGTGTACGAAGGCGGGCGTGCCTTCGATGGTTTGCACCAAGTTAGGCTTGATGGCGTCTTTGAGCAATGCCGCCATCGCGCCGTGGGCTTTCAAATCTTTGGCGTAAACGGGGCTGCCGTCTTTGGCGTAGGCGACGAGGATGTTGCCCAAACGCTCTTTCAAATCGCTGATGTCTTTGGCAAGGCAGAATACCGCCATGACTTCGGAGGCGACGGTGATGTCGAAGCCGTCGGGACGCATCACGCCGTCAACGGGTTTGCCCATGCCGTCGATGATGTTGCGCAACTGGCGGTCGTTCATATCGACCACGCGCCGCCACAGCACGCGTTTGGGGTCGATGTTCAACTCGTTGCCTTGGTAGATATGGTTGTCGAGCATGGCGGCCAAGAGGTTGTTCGCCGCGCCGATGGCGTGGAAGTCGCCGGTAAAGTGCAGATTGATGTCTTCCATCGGCAAAACTTGGGCATAGCCGCCGCCCGCCGCGCCGCCTTTGACACCGAACACAGGCCCCAAAGAAGGTTCGCGCAGGGCGATAACAGAATCTTTGCCGATATGGCGCAACGCGTCCGCCAAACCGATGGTCACGGTGGTTTTGCCTTCGCCCGCCGGAGTCGGGTTGATGGCGGTAACCAAAATCAGACGGCCTTGTTTTTGCGGCAGTTTGAACGCTTCGGCAGGATTGATTTTGGCTTTGTAATGGCCGTAGGGTTCGATATTGTCAACGTTCAAACCCAGCTTGGCGGCAATTTCGCCAATCGGACGCATGGTGGAAGATTGGGCGATTTCGGCATCGGTTTTGAAGCTCATGATTTTCCTTTACTGAATGGAGAAGAAAAAGAGGAGGGTCGTCTGAAAGCCCATCGGAAAGACAAACGCTGATGGATTCAAAAGAATTTTAGGCATATTATAGCGTTATCTGAGAATGAATCGCAGTGAAAAATTCGATAATTCAACAAGAATGCGGTTCATATTGTTGACAATCCACAAGAGAAACGGACAAACATGGGCAGCAACGCATGGCTTTTCTGGGCATTGGCATCCGCAGGCTTCGCCTCGCTGACGGCGATTTTCGCCAAAATGGGTTTGCAGGGCATCGATTCGGATTTCGCCACCTTCATCCGCACGCTGGTCATCCTCGCCGCGCTGGTCTTGTTCCTGACCTACACCGGCAAATGGCAGGGCGTGAACGGGTTCACAGGAAGAAACTGGACATTCCTGATTCTCTCCGGCCTCGCCACCGGCGCATCCTGGCTCGCCTACTTCAAAGCCCTGCAACTGGGCAACGCCTCGCAAGTCGCCCCCGTCGATAAATTCAGCCTGGTTTTGGTCGCGCTGATGGCGGTGGTTTTTCTGGACGAACGCCCCAGCACGCAGGAATGGATAGGCTTGGGACTGGTTACGGCGGGGGTGTTGACGCTGGCTTTGAAACGGTAAGGCGAAATGATTTTTCAGACGACCTTTTAAGCTGAGGGGGCGTCTGAAAATGTTGGCCGCAAATAGGGCTGAAGGCTTACCGTCATTTGCGGCGATGGTTTTGTGTATAGTGGCTTAACTTTAAACCAGTACGGCGTTGCCTCGCCTTGGCTCAAAGAGACATTCTCTAAGGTGCTGAAGCACCAAGTGAATCGGTTTCTGTACTGTCTGTACTGTCTTGCGGTTTCATCGCCTTGTCCTGATTTAGTTAATCCACTATACATACGCGAGGAGTCGAATCCATCAAAAAGGTCGTCTGAAAAACAAAATGTTCAGACGACCTTTTTGTCTGCTCCGTTTTCAACATTCCACAACGCGGACGGATACGGGAACGGCTTTTTTCTGGAGGGTGATGGCGAGTCCGGCAAGCGAGGTTTCTTTGTAGGTGGACTTCATGTCGCGCCCGGTTTGCAACATGGTTTGGATGACTTCGTCGAGCGAGACTTTTTTGTCCGTGCCGTCTTCCAGCAGGGCGAGGGTGCCGAGTTTGAGGGCTTTTTCGGCGGCGATGCCGTTGCGTTCGATGCAGGGGATTTGCACCAATCCGCCAACGGGGTCGCAGGTCAGGCCCAGATGGTGTTCCATCGCCATTTCGGCGGCGTTTTCCACTTGTTTGGGCGTGCCGCCGATGACTTCGGCGTATGCGCCCGCCGCCATGGAACAGGCGACGCCGACTTCGCCTTGGCAGCCGACGTCTGCGCCGGAGATGGAGGCGTTGGTTTTGTAGAGGATGCCGATGGCGCCTGCGGTGAGCAGGAAGTTTTCGACGCGCTCTTGCGTGGCGTGCGGGTTGAACTTGCGGAAGTAGTGCAGGACGGCGGGGATGATGCCGGCTGCGCCGTTGGTCGGGGCGGTAACGACGCGTCCGCCTGCGGCGTTTTCTTCGTTGACTGCCATGGCGTAAACCATCGGCCAAAGCTGGGTGTTGACGATTTCGGTTTCGCGCAGGGCTTTGAGTTTGGCGGCGAGTTGCGGGGCGCGGCGGCGGACGTTCAAGCCGCCGGGCAGTTCGCCGTCTGCCGCCAGTCCGCGTTTGATGCAGCCTTCCATAACGTCGGCAACGCCGGCGACGCGGCGGCGGATTTCGGCGTCGCTGCAACCGGCAAGCGCGGCTTCGTTTGCCAACACGGCTTCGGAGATGTCGAGCTGGTTCATGCGGCATTGGGCGAGCAGTTCGGCGCAGCTGGTGTAAGGGTAGGGGACTTGGCGCGTTTGCTCGGCTTGTTTGTCAAACTCTTGATCGGTAACGATAAAGCCGCCGCCGACGGAGTAGTAAATTTGTTCTTTGAGTTTGCCGCCGTCTTTGCCGTAGGCGGTGAAATTCAGTCCGTTCGGGTGTTTGGGCAACACTTGGTCGCCGCGTATGTTCAGGTCGCTGTCGGGGTTGAAGCTGATTTCGCGTCCGTTGAGGCGGAGGATGTGTTGCGTGCGGATGCGTTCGAGACGGTCGGGGATGTCGGCGAGGGGGATGTCGTGCGGCAGGCTGCCTTCCAAGCCGAGCAGGAGGGCGTCGAATGTGCCGTGTCCGCGTCCTGTCAGCGCCAGCGAGCCGTAAATGTCGATGACGATGCGTTCGGTTTGCGCGTCCAGCCCCGATTGTTTGAGGTCGTCTGAAAAGGCGGCGGCGGCTTTCATGGGGCCGACGGTGTGGGAGCTGGAAGGGCCGATGCCGATTTTGAAAATGTCGAAAATACTGATCATGATGTGTTTTCCCTCAATGTTGGCTGTTTGTGTGACGGAATACGGATATTGTCTGTTTGTCGGGTGGTTTGATGTGTCGCGTGGGTTAAGGCTTGTTTTCACGCGTCTGAAAGTCTGCGTATTTTAGCCTTTTTTGTCGGACGGATGATGCGCGGGCTGCCGTCGCAAAAGTATACGGCATTATAGTGGATTAAATTTAAATCAGGACAAGGCGACGAAGCCGCACAGTACAGACAGTACAGCAAGGCAAGGCAAGGCAATGCCGTACTGGTTTAAAGTTAAGCCACTATATCCTGTTTTGCAGGGCGGGCGGATAGTGGGGCGGATGGTTGGTGACGGATTGGCATGATTTGCCGCGCGTAGCAATAATGAATTGGGTCGTCTGAAATCTTGTTTGGGCTTGAAACGGGCGAAACGGGGTTTCAGACGACCTTGATGTATCGGCGTGTCGAACTCTTTAGCCTAATGCAAACAATTCGCGCCCGTGGGCTTTCAGCCATGTTTCGGCGGCTTGGGTGTGCGGGGTGAGGCGGTTGACGGTTGCCCAAAACTGTGGGCTGTGGTCGGGGTGGGGCAGGTGGCAGAGTTCGTGGATGCAGATGTAGTCTGCGACGTAATCGGGTGCGCCGATGAGCCTCCAGTTGAGGCGGATGCCGGTGGTGTGGCGGCAGACGCCCCAGAAGGTTTTGGCGTTGGAGAGGGCGGTCGCGGCGGGAATGAGGGCGGTGGTGCGGGCGTGGTGTTCGAGGCGCGGCAGCAGGTATTCGCGGGCGCGTTCGTGCAGGAAGCGGCGCAGGTGGGTCAGTTGGGCGGCGGGTTCTTTGTCGGGCAGCAGGATTTCAGACGGCCTGATTTGGATGTGGCTGCCGCTGTGGACGGATAGGGTCGTCTGAACGCCTTGATACCAAATCCATTCGGGGAGGGTGTCGGCGGATGCGGCGGCGGTCGGGGCTTGGGCGAGGGTGCGGCGCAAGAGCGGTTCGTTGTCGGTCAGCCATTGGGCGAGGGTGCGATGGCTGACAAACGGGGGAACGTTGATGCTGACGGTGTCGCGGGATACGGGGCGCAGGATGAGGTTTTTCTTGGCGCTGCGTTTGAGCCGGATTCGGATGGACTGGCCGTCTGAAAGGGTGTGGGCGTAGTGTCGGGACATGGATTGGGTCGGTGTCGGGGCGAATCTGCGTTTTCAGACGACCTTTGCGACGGCAAACGGTCCTTTTCCTTCAATCAGGGGTTGTTGCGTTTCAATCCGTTTTTCGCATTCCGCCATCAATTCGGCTTCTGTGCCGCTGCTGTGGGGGATGATGGGGTTGATGACGACGGTGATGGTGCCGGGGTGTTTGAGGAAGGCGTTTTTCGGCCAAAATTCGCCGCTGTTGAGGGAGACGGGGACGATGTCCATTTCAAACATTTTCGCCATGCGCGCGCCGCCGAGTTTGTAGCGGCCTTTTTCGCCGGGCGGCAGGCGTGTGCCTTCTGGGAAGATGGTGATCCAGTAGCCTTCGTTTTTGCGCGCCATGCCTTGTTCCATCAGTTGTTTGCTGGCTTCGCGGCTGTTGCTGCGGTCTATGCCTATGGTTTTGACGAGTTTCAGTCCCCAGCCGAAGAAGGGGATTTTGAACAATTCGCGTTTGGCGACGTAAACCTGCGGCGGGAAGATTTCTTGCAGGGCGAGGGTTTCCTAGCCGCTTTGGTGTTTGGCGCAGATGATGGAGGGGCGGTCGGGGATGTTTTCGGCACCGATGAGGCGGTATTTGAGTCCGATGATGTGTTTGAGCGACCAGTTGAGGATGCGTACCCAAATTTGCGCCATTTTGTGCGCGCCGCCTTGGACGGGCAGGGCGAGGAGCATGAAGGGGAAAAGTAAAATCAGGCTGGTGCTGAGGATGAACCAGTAGGTCAGGTTGCGGATGAGGAGCATGTTTCTACCTGTCGGATGGGTCGTCTGAAATCTTGTTTGGGCTTGAAATGGGGCGAAACAGGGTTTCAGACGACCTCGTGTATTTACGGGTTTGCCTGTCCGTCTGCATGGTCTTGTGCGGCTTCGTGCATGATGTATTGGGAGAAGGCGAGCAGGCTTTCGAAGATTTGGGTGTTTTCGGGTAATTCTTTTTCCTGTTGCGACAGGGTTTTCTTGCCTTTGCCGGTCATGACGAGCGCGGTTTTGCCGCCGGCTTCGTGCATGGCTTGCAGGTCGCGCAGGCTGTCGCCGACCAGCCAGGTTTCGGCGGGGTCGGCTTTGAAGCGTTCGAGGATGTCGTAAATCATGCCGGGCTTGGGTTTGCGGCAGTCGCAGTTGTCGGCGGCGGTGTGCGGGCAAAACCAGATGCCGTCGATTTCGCCGCCCGCCTGACGGACGAGGCGGTGCATTTTGGCGTGCATTTCGGTCAGGTCTTGTACGGTAAAGTATTTGCGGCCAATGCCGGATTGGTTGGTGGCGACGGCGATGTTGTAGCCTGCCTGCGTCAGGAAGGCGATGGCGTCCATGCTGCCTTCGATGGGTATCCATTCGTCGGCGGATTTGACGAAGTCGTCGCGGTCTTGGTTGATGACGCCGTCGCGGTCGAGGATGATGAGTTTCACGGTTGCTCTCCGACAGGGGATTCCAAATGGTTTTTCCATTGCTCAAACGCTGCCTGAAAGACGGGTTTGAGGCGTTTGTAGATTTCGGGGGTGTTGGGGACGTGGTAGAAGCCGCCGAGCGACGGGGTGTCGAGGGTGCGGACGTAGTCTTCTAAAAATGCGCCGTAGCCGTCTTCTTCATTGTCGTAGTAATAGGAGGTGAATTTCTGCCCTTGTTCGGTGAAGTCGTCGGGCGTGAGCGCGCCGTCCATGTGTTTGAGCAGGAAGCGGCGGCCGCTGGTTCTGCCTTTGAGCATATTGGCGAAATCTTCCGCGCTTTCGGGGGCGGTTTGCCAAACGGGATTCGCCAGCCCTGCCTGCGCCGCCCATATCCAGTACATGCCGATATGCGTGGCGGCGTTTTCGGACGGCAGGCCTTCGGGATATTCTTCGTCTAGGTGGAAGCGGATGTTGTCGTACATGGACGGTCGTGTGCTGTGATTCGGAGGGTGTTTATTGTAACGGAAAACGGGAGAGGTCGTCTGAAATCTGTTTTCAGACGACCTCCGGGGTGTCGATTTGCTTGTCAGCCTTTGAACACGGGGACGAGTTCGAGCTGGCTCAATACCTGCGCGGCGATGTTGATGACGCCGAAGAGGAAAACCCAAACCATCAGTCCGAATCCGCCGTAAATCTTGTAGTTTTTGCCTGCGCCGAATTTTTGGCGCGAACGGTAGAGCAGCATGGCGGGGATGATGCCGGTCCAAATGGTTGCCGCCAGACCGACGTAGCCGATGGCGGTAACGAAGCCTGTTGGATACAACAGACAGAAAATCAGGGGCGGCAGGAAGGTGAGGGCGGCGGTTTTGGTGCGGCCGGACACGCTGTCGTTCCATTTGAAGATGTCGGCGATGTAGTCAAAGAGGCCGAGCGTTACGCCGAGGAAGGAAGTGGCAATCGCCATGTAGGAGAAGAGGGTCAACACTTTGTCCATGCTGCCGGTTTGGGCGAACTTGGACAGGGTTTCGATGAGGACGGAGACTTGCCCTTCGGCGGCGATGACGGGGGCGAATTCGTTGCGCGGCAGGTTGCCTTGGATGGCGACTTGCCACAGGACGTAAATCACGAGCGCGACCAGCGTACCTGCCCAAATGGATTTGGCGACTTTGCGCGCATCGCCTTTAAAGTATTTGAGCAGGCTGGAGACGTTGCCGTGGAAGCCGAAGGAGGCGAGGCAGACGGGCAGGGCGGCGGAGATGTAAATCCAGTAGCTCGTGCCTGCGGGGGCTTGGGTGTCGAAGAGGACGGGCAGTTTGGCATCGGCAATCAGCCCGCCGGTCGCCCAAATGAAGGTCAGCACCATGCCGCCGATGAGGACGCTGGTGAAGCGATCGACCAGCCGTGCCGACGCCCACACGCAAAAGGCGAGGATGCCGAAGAAGACAAGCTGTCCGACGGTGAGCGAAACGTCGCTGCCTACCGCGCTGCCCAGCCCTTTGGCGGTCAAGTCGCCGCCGACGAAGATGTAGGCGTAGGTAAGTAAATATAAAACGAAGGCGACGGCAATGCCGTTGATGGCGTTCCAAGTCGGTCCGAGCAGGTCTTTGACCATGGTGTCGAAGCTGGCGCCGTGCGGATAGTGGGTGTTGACTTCAAGGATCATCAGGCCGCTGGAGAGCATGGAAAACCAAGTGTAAAGCAACACAATCAGCGAGCCTGTAAACCAGACGCCGGAGGTGGCGGTCGGGTTGGCAAGCATGCCTGCGCCGATAACCGTACCGGCGATAATCATGGCGCCGCCGAAAAGCGACGGGGTTTTGACGGACATGGAATTCTCCTCGGAAAAACAGTCCGCCATTATGCCGTAAAGTGTAAGGATTGGTAAGGAGGTCGTCTGAAAATTGCGGGGAAATGGCAGACAGCAGGAGGATTTTCGGACGGGGAGGCGGCGTGTGGATGAGAGCGGTTTAATTTTTTGAAAGATAGGGAGAAACGGCGGTTTCTCCTTTTTTATTTGGTTGGGGTGAAAAAGGGTTTTCAGACGACCTTTTGCTTGAAAATGCCGAATTTACATATTTATACGGCATTTTATGGCTAATTTTTCTCTAATTTTGCCTTCCTAGAATGCGCAACCCTTACAGAGGCGGCATCCGCAACAGGGCGCGGTAACAAAAAAAACAGACGACACATCAAGCAGAAAGGAAGCCGCATGAGCCAATCATACGAAGTCATTTTTGAAAACAACCGCAAATGGCAGGAAACGAAGAGGCAGCAATGCCCCGATTACTTCAAAGACCTCGCCGACGGACAAAATCCCGAATACCTCTACATCGGCTGCTCCGACAGCCGCGTTGCGGCGGAAGAGCTGATGGGGTTTGAGCCGGGCGACGTGTTTGTACACCGCAACGTCGCCAACCTTGTTCACGGTTTGGACATGAATGCCGCCTCTGCCATCGAATACGCCGTCTCGCATCTGAAAGTCAAACACATCATCATCTGCGGCCACTACAACTGCGGCGGCATCAAAGCGGCGATGCTGCCCGAAGATTTTGGCACGATGAATCCGTGGTTGAGCAACATCCGCGACGTGTACCGCCTGCATCAGGAAGAACTGGACGCAATCGAAGACGAACACCTGCGCTACGACCGCCTGGTTGAATTGAACGTGCAGGAGCAGTGCCTCAACGTCATCAAAATGGCGTGTGTTCAGGAACGCTACTTGCTCGACGGCTATCCGATCGTGCACGGCTGGGTCTTCGACCTGCGCACTGGCCGCCTCATCGATTTGAACATCGACTTCAAAAACATCCTCGCCGACATCCAGAAAATCTACGACCTTACCGATTCCGAATGGGTGGTCAACGCGCGCAAGAAAGCGGGTTGATGGCTTGGAGGTCGTCTGAAAAGCAGTTTGAACAAGCGTCCTGATTTTTCAGACGACCTTGATTTGCCCCAATCCTCTCAAATACAAAAACATACACACATCAGGAGTACCCCTCACCATGAAACCCCATCAGAAAAAACAACCTTTGGGCAGCCTGTTTAAGTCCAATTTCGCTTCCGGACTGGTCGTCTTCCTCGTCGCCCTGCCGTTGTGCCTCGGCATCGTCATCGGTTCACTCAGCACCTCGCATATCAGCGTTTCCGGCCCTGCCGCAGGCTTGGCGGCGATTATCCTTGCCGCGATTACCGAACTCGGTTCGTTCGAGCTGTTTCTGTGCGCGGGCTTAATCGCCGGTGCCATCCAGCTTTTGCTCGGCTTCATCCGCGCCGGCAGCCTTGCCGAATACATCCCCGTGTCCGTTATCGAAGGCATGTTGGCGGGCATCGGCGTGATTATCATCATGAAACAGATTCCGTTTGCCTTGGGCAGCAGCGGCAGCCTCGCCGACCCCGCCGCCCTGTTCGCCGACATTCATGCTGGCTCCCTTTTGGTAGCGGGCGTGTCGATGGCGATCCTAATCGTATGGGACAAAATTCCCGCGCTGAAAAACATCAAAGCCCTGCCCGCCGCGCTGGTTGCCGTGGGCGCGGGGATACTGATGAACCAATGGTTCGTTGCAAGCGGTAGCAGCCTTGCCATTCCCGCCGGACAACTCGTCCAACTGCCCGTTCCCGATACATGGCGCGAAGCCGCAGCTATGCTCACGCTGCCCAACTTTTCAGGTTTCGGCAACAGCTACGTCTGGATGACAGGCATCACCATCGCCATCGTCGCCTCGATTGAAACCCTGCTCTGCATCGAAGCCGCCGACCGCCTCGACACCCATCGCCGCATCACCGACACCAACCGCGAATTGCGCGCGCAGGGCGCAGGCAACATCGTCAGCTCGCTCATCGGCGGCCTGCCCATCACCTCCGTCGTCGTGCGCTCGTCCGCCAACGCCAATGCAGGCGCGACGCACAAACTGTCTGCCGTTATCCACGGCGTCCTGTTGCTGGTGTGCGTTTTGGCGATTCCCTTTATCCTCAACATGATCCCCCTGTCCACCCTCGCCGCTGTTTTGCTGCTGGTGGGCTACAAACTGGCGAAACCCGCCACCCTCCTGCATTTCTGGTATAAAGGGCTGTACCAGTTCATCCCCTTCGCCGCCACCCTCGCCGCCGTCGTCGCGCTCGACCTGCTCAAAGGCGTCGGCATCGGGCTCGCCATCAGCATCATTTTCATCCTTCAAGGCAACATGAAACGCGCCTACTACCTCAGCCGCGAAGAACTCGCCGAAGCCGACGAAATCAGTTTGGAACTGGCGGAAGAAGTCTCGTTCCTGAACAAAGCCGCCATCAAGAAAACCCTGAAAAACATCCGCCCGGGTTCCAAAGTAACCATCAACGCCGAACGCTCGTCCTACATCGCCGGCGACGTATTGGAACTGATTGAAGACTTCGCCAACGTCTTCGCCAAAGAAAACGACATAGACGTCGTGCTCAAAGGCTTCAAATCCGACTACGACCACGAAGGCCGCGACCACCACAGCCATGTGCGGGTAGGGCACAGCGCGAGTATTTAGAAGTCGGGTTGGAATGAGTAGGAAAAGAAAGAGGCCGTCTGAAAAAACTGAACTGCACCCCAAAAGTTGGACATCCC
>NZ_KV800938.1:0-3376 GCF_001810355.1 Neisseria sp. HMSC074B07
ATTTGGGGGCCAGTTCAGTTTTCAGACGACCTTTCTTTATCCAATCTGGTGCCGGAGAAGGGAATCGAACCCCCGACCTTCGCGTTACGAATGCGCTGCTCTACCGACTGAGCTACACCGGCACGGTGTTCGTTATCATATACATAAACGGTATGTTCGGCAAGTTCGCATTTCCCGATAAGGTTGTTGCTCGGTGAAAATATATGCCGTGTTTTCAGACGACCTCTTTTAAAAGGGTCGTATGGGGATATTGTTTTGATGCCTTGCTTTCCATCCCTTCCGCCCGCACGGAAACGGCAATGGGTTGGGCAGGTTTATCCGGAATCGGCAAGCTGTCAGCCTCCGCCCGAATATATAGTGGATTAACTTTAAATCAGGACAAGGGACGAAGCCACAGACAGTACGGCAAGGCGAGGCAACGCCGTACTGGTTTAAAGTTAAGCCACTATAATATTTAAAGGTTAACAAAAAGCGCGAGGCAAAGGATATGGATGCAGGAGGGCGTGGCGGTAAACAAAAGGTCGTCTGAAACCGGAAATCCGGTTTCAGACGACCTTTTTTCATATCGATACATTAGGCAAAGCTAAACGCAGAAGAGCTTTAATTAACAGCCGATAAGATGGCGTAAAGGCTTGGGGCATCTACGCATAATTCTTCTTTTTCCGAGCGGTAGCAGGTCCAGCTTTTGCCTTTTAAGGTACGCTCGGAGGTGGTGTAAGTCTTGTTATTCATCAGTTTGGTCGAATGAGTCCATTTTCCGCCTGTCGAGTTGGATTCTTTCGTTTTCATAAAGGCTTCATACGAAAAAACAATCGTTTTTCCATTTTTCAATTTGTACTCTTCCCCGTTCCCCGCGATATAGCCGCCGCGTTTTTCATCATAGACTTGTGCGCTTTCCCAAGCCAGGCTGCTGCAAGCCGTTGTTTGCGGTTGGCTGTTTGGGGCGGTCAAATCTTGGTATGTGCAAGTCAACTTGTCTGATGAGTAGGTGTGGCTGGCATAGGCAGCCGTAGACAAAAACAGGATGGTAAAAAATATTCTTTTCATTTTGGCTTACCTTTTAAAAATCAAAACGATACGGAGTAAAACGGCCTTATTCCACTTGGGAACGATGCGGCACTCCGAATAGCAGAAACCGAGAAGACGGGTATTGTACTTCCATCCGCGGAACACGTCAGCAAACCTTATTCGATTATCACGTTTTCAGACGACCTTGCCGCGCAAAATACGCTACAATACGCCCTATTTCAAGTTTCTAAAA
Source organism: Neisseria sp. HMSC074B07 (assembly GCF_001810355.1). Classification (NCBI taxonomy): domain Bacteria; kingdom Pseudomonadati; phylum Pseudomonadota; class Betaproteobacteria; order Neisseriales; family Neisseriaceae; genus Neisseria; species Neisseria sp. HMSC074B07. The sequence continues at coordinate 1,262 of NZ_KV800938.1, forward strand.
TTAAAAGGAAAATTCAATGTTCAGCTTCTTCCGCCGCAAGAAAAAACAGGAAACGCCCGCTCAAGAAGAAACCCGCATTCAGGAAACCGCCGCCGAAGCCGTAGAGAACGCTGAAGCTGCCGTTTCGCAAACGCTTGAAACGGTTCAGGAAAATATCGGCGAAAAAGCGGAAGAGCTGACGGCGGCAGTCGAAACGGCGGTAGAAAGTGCCAAAGAGCGCACCGAAGAAATCTGCGAGACTGTGGTTGAACATGTTTCCGAAACGGTCGAACACGTCCGCGAGGCAGTCGGCGAAACGTCGTCTGAAACGGTCGAAAAAGTGGAAGAACGCGTGGAAGCGGTCAGCGACGGGTCGTCTGAAACCGCAGAAGCTGTCGAAGCCTTAGAAACCCAAGCTGAAGCCGCGCCTGCCGCATCCGAAGAACATTCCGTAGCAGCCTTTGAAAATACAGCCGTCGCCACGTCGTCTGAAACCTCTGAGCCATCCGAAACCGAACCCAAACTCGGCTGGGCGGCGCGTTTGAAACAGGGTTTGACCAAATCGCGCGACAAAATGGCGAAATCGCTGGCGGGCGTGTTCGGCGGCGGGCAAATCGACGAAGATTTGTACGAAGAGCTGGAAACCGTGCTGATTACCAGCGACATGGGCATGGAAGCGACGGAATACCTGATGAAAGACGTGCGCAACCGCGTCAGCCTTAAGGGGCTGAAAGACGGCAACGAGTTGCGCGGCGCATTGAAAGAAGCCTTGTACGACCTGATTAAGCCGTTGGAAAAACCGCTGGTCTTGCCCGACACGAAAGAGCCGTTCGTCATCATGCTGGCGGGCATCAACGGCGCGGGCAAAACCACTTCCATCGGCAAACTCGCCAAATATTTCCAAGCGCAGGGCAAATCCGTGCTGCTTGCCGCCGGCGACACTTTCCGCGCCGCCGCTCGCGAGCAGCTTCAAGCATGGGGCGAACGCAACAACGTTACCGTCATCTCGCAAACCACGGGCGATTCCGCCGCCGTCTGCTTCGATGCCGTCCAAGCCGCCAAAGCGCGCGGCATCGACATCGTGCTGGCCGACACCGCCGGCCGCCTGCCCACGCAGCTTCATTTGATGGAAGAAATCAAAAAAGTGAAGCGCGTTTTGCAAAAAGCCATGCCTGACGCGCCGCACGAAATCATCGTCGTCCTCGATGCCAACATTGGGCAAAACGCCGTCAACCAAGTCAAAGCCTTTGACGAAGCGTTAGGACTAACCGGTCTGATTGTGACCAAACTCGACGGTACGGCCAAAGGCGGCATCCTCGCCGCGCTTGCCTCCGACCGCCCCGTCCCCGTCCGCTACATCGGCGTGGGCGAAGGCATAGACGATTTGCGCCCGTTTAACGCGCGCGCTTTTGTGGACGCGTTGTTGGACTAAGCCCAATCGGGCAACAGTCCGATAACGAAAAATCCCGATACGGCAAAATGCCTGCGGATGCGTTTTGATTCAATACAGCCATTTTGCCGAACCATGAAAAAGGTCGTCTGAAACCGGAAAACAGGTTTCAGACGACCTTTGTTTGATGTGGCGGACGAAATAGCGCTGCCGTCAATTGGTGCAACGCCTATTTCCTCCTGCCGAAAAAGGCGAAAACCGTTTGAAAGCAACCCTTACGGAGACAAGTAGCTTTACAAACGGTTTTCAGGTCGGCCTAGCGACCCACCAACGGTTATTATACCAACATCATGCTTTTTTGACAAACTCTGATTTCAAATTCATCGCGCTGCCGTCGATTTTGCAACCGATATTGTGGTCGCCTTCTTGCAGGCGTATGCCTTTTACCTTGGTTCCTTGCTTGATGACCATGGAGCTGCCTTTGACTTTGAGGTCTTTAATCAGGACGACGGTGTCGCCGTCTTGCAACACCGCGCCGTTGGCATCTTTGACGCTCATGGTTTCTTCTGCGGCTTCGCCGTCGTTTTCCGTCCATTCAAACGCGCATTCGGGACAGATGTATTGGCTGCCGTCTTCGTAGGTGTATTCGGATTGGCATTGCGGGCAAGGTGGGAGGGACATGGTGGGGATTCCTTTGGTTGAGAAGCGGGGAATTATAGTGGATTAAAATAAAAATGAGACAAGGC
>NZ_KV800939.1:0-16959 GCF_001810355.1 Neisseria sp. HMSC074B07
CGCTGAATTTCCTTCATTCCGCCCCCTTTCGAAACATAAACCGAATAATTTGATGTTTATTGTTGTGAGATAAAAATGGGGATTGATGTTTTATCGTGGCTCACTTCAAAACAATACGGCGTGGTTGCCTACGGCAAGCCCGAACGGTTTCTGAATCAATCCCTTATAAAATGAGGTCGGTATCTTATCGTCCTTATGACGGGCATTCAAACAATATCTGAATATTTCCTAGTTTACTATTTCTTGATGTATTTAATTCGCAACAGATACGCCTGCGCCCGATTTATGCGGTGGACACACGAAGCCTGCCTGCGGGAACGGCTTTTATAAGTGGATTAAATTTAAATCAGGACAAGGCGACGAAGCCGTAGACAGTACAGATAGTACGGAACCGATTCACTTTGGTGCTTCAGCACCTTAGAGGAATCGTTCTCTTTGAACTAAGGCGAGGTAACGCCGTCGGTTTAAAGTTAAGCCACTATATAAAAGACGTTTCGATTAGCGGAAAGGGGCGGAGTTTGATAACAGAATGCAACTGAAAATTGTGGGATGTCTTATCAACAGGGATTGGCTTGATGATGCTTGGTGGCATGAGATAAAAAAATAACCGCCTTAGGCGGTTTTTATGGTGGCCAGAGGCGGAATCGAACCGCCGACACACGGATTTTCAATCCGTTGCTCTACCAACTGAGCTATCTGGCCTTCATCTGCATTGCAGGGAAGTGGGCATTAAACCAAAAACAACGGGTTCATGCAAGGTTTATTTTGAAATGGTGCGGAGATATTTTATAAACTTTTGTTTTAACTTAAATTAAATTTCGATGATTTTGAACAAAATCCGCCGGAGATCGACCGTCGGCACCCATAATTTTTCCATCGGGGAGGATTGTCGATTTCAGACGACCTATGTGTCGTTTTAAGATACAATCGCTTTTTTGTTTCTGAAGATATCTGTTTGATGTTGTATGATTTTTTAAAAGATATGTGGGATATTCTGCGTCTGCGCTATAAAAATCCTGCTGATTATTTCTATACGCTGCCTGTCATTTTGGCGATTTTGCTGCTGTTGGGCATGATTAATGCGGCAGATATGTCGACCTTGCTCGGCGTCAGCACTGCCACCGCCTTCTTTGGCGTGTTGGTTACCGTCATAAAGTGGCTGATTTTGAGCCGTGTGATGCGTCATGTTTTGAGTAGAAACGGCGCGCCGCGCCTGCCTTTATGGGGATTCATCTTGGCATCGGAAGCTTTGATGATTCCGGCGCTGCTTGTGTTTTACGTCCCGCAGATTACGCCACTGTTGATGCTTTGGAAGACTTGGGCGTTTTGGGCGCAGGCTGTCGGCTTGATGAAGATGGGGCAGGTTAAAGTTTGGACGGTATTCAAAGGCTATCTTTTGTACTTCTGCTGTATGGTTGTGATTATAGGGATTTTTATACAGCTGTTTACACTGGCTGGCTGGTTCGATAAAGCAACGCTAATGCAAAATTTTAATGCGTTAACGGCTGCTATGGAGCAGGCAAGATAAGCTAGGGGTCGTCTGAAAATCCACCCTTCTCGTTTTCAGACGACCTTCTTTCAAAGAAAAAACCTGCACGGTTGTCCGTGCAGGTTTTTGTTTGCGCTCAGGTTTGGGCAACCTTACATCATGCCGCCCATTCCACCCATGCCGCCCATGTCAGGCATAGCTGGTTTTTCTTCAGGGATTTCGGCAATCATGCAGTCAGTCGTCAGCATCAGGCCGGCGATAGACGCAGCGTGTTGCAGCGCGGAACGGGTTACTTTGGCGGGGTCGAGTACGCCCATTTCAATCATGTCGCCGTATTCGCCTGAGCCTGCGTTGTAACCGTAGTTGCCTTTGCCTTCCAGCACTTTGTTCACGACTACGCTAGGCTCGCCGCCTGCGTTGGCAACGATTTGGCGCAGCGGAGACTCAACGGCACGCAAGACGATTTGCACGCCTGCGTCTTGGTCGGCATTGCCGGTGTGCAGGTTTTCCAGAGCGGCACGGGCGCGCAACAGGGCTACACCGCCACCTGCAACCACGCCTTCTTCAACGGCGGCACGGGTAGCGTGCAGCGCGTCTTCCACGCGGTCTTTTTTCTCTTTCATTTCGACTTCGGTAGCGGCACCGACTTTAATCACTGCCACGCCGCCTGCCAGTTTGGCAACGCGCTCTTGCAGTTTTTCTTTGTCGTAATCGCTGGTTGCGGTTTCGATTTGTTGGCGGATTTCGGCAACACGCGCTTCGATTTGGGCAGCGTCGCCGAAGCCGTCGATGATGGTGGTGTTTTCTTTACCGATTTCGATGCGTTTGGCTTGACCCAAGTCTTCCAAAGTGGCTTTTTCCAAAGACAGGCCGACTTCTTCGGCAATCACGGTGCCGCCGGTCAGGATGGCGATGTCTTGCAACATGGCTTTGCGGCGGTCGCCGAAGCCCGGGGCTTTAACAGCAACGGTTTTCAGGATGCCGCGGATGTTGTTCACGACCAAAGTCGCCAAGGCTTCGCCTTCTACGTCTTCAGCAATAATCAACAGCGGACGGCTGGCTTTTGCCACTTGTTCCAAAACAGGCAGCAGGTCGCGGATGTTGCTGATTTTTTTGTCGAACAGCAAAACAAACGGATTGTCCAGCGCGGCGATTTGTTTTTCTGCGTCGTTGATGAAGTAAGGGGACAGGTAGCCGCGGTCGAACTGCATACCTTCGACGACATCCAATTCGTTTTCCAAAGATTTGCCGTCTTCAACGGTAATCACGCCTTCTTTGCCGACTTTTTCCATCGCTTCGGCAATAATCGCGCCGACTTGTTCGTCGGAGTTGGCGGAAATCGAGCCGACTTGGGCGATTTCTTTGGAAGTGTCGCAAGGTTTGGCGATGTTTTTCAGCTCTTCAACCAAAGCGGCGACAGCTTTGTCGATACCGCGTTTCAGGTCGGTCGGGTTCATGCCGGCGGTAACGTATTTCATGCCTTCGGCTACGATGGCTTGTGCCAGTACGGTGGCGGTAGTCGTACCGTCGCCCGCTACGTCGTTGGTTTTGGACGCGACTTCTTTCACCATTTGCGCGCCCATGTTTTCGAATTTGTCTTTCAATTCGATTTCTTTAGCGACGGTAACGCCGTCTTTGGTGATGTGCGGGCCGCCGAATGCGCGGTCAACCACTACGTTGCGGCCTTTAGGGCCCAAGGTTACGCGGACGGCGTTTGCCAGAGTGTTCACGCCGCTGACCATTTTTTGGCGGACTTCGTTACCGAACTGTACGTCTTTTGCTGCCATATTTTGATTCTCCTAATTTATTTAATACATTTGATTCTGTCTGAGGTCGTCTGAAAACCTTGTATGCCTTTTCAGACGACCTGTCGTTTTGAATGCACGGAATGCTTATTCCACAATCCCGAAAATGTCTTCTTCGCGCATTACCAACAGCTCTTCGCCGTCGGCTTTTACGGTTTGGCCGCTGTATTTGCCGAAAATGACTTTGTCGCCAACTTTGACATCCAGCGGACGGCGGTTGCCGTCTTTACCGATTTTGCCTGCGCCCACGGCGATTACTTCGCCCATATCGGGTTTTTCGGCGGCTGCGCCCGGCAGGACGATGCCTGATGCGGTTTTCTCTTCAGCTTCCAAGCGTTTGACGACGACGCGGTCGTGTAAAGGACGGATGGTCATGTTTTATGCTCCGATAAATAGTTTGAAAACAATCATCTGCCTTCAGCCGGCAGATGCGGTTTGAAAAATAAGGCGGCAAGTTTGTCAACAAACTTACCTGAACACAGCGGCAAATTAGGGTTCGGCCCGATAAATTCAAGGGAAGAAGTAAAAATTTTCTATGCAGGGTCGTCTGAAAACGGGCATGACAGATTGCGCACCATCTCTCAATACGGTTCAAACAGGCAAACATTTTCAGATGAACTTTTACAGTCGGCGAGCTTCAAATGGTCCTATCAGCAAAAGGCATGAAACGATGGATGCAAACCTATGCACGCCTTTACAAAATAATATCCTATCTTTAAAATAAATAGAAATTATTATTAATAAATAGTTTAGTTTAAAGAACTGAAACTTATCCAATAAGGAAATTTACATGACTTCCCCCCTGTTCCGATTCAGCCTGCTTTCACTGGCACTCGCCGCCGGCTTTGCCCACGCGGAAAACGAAGCGAAAGAAAGCGTTACCCTTGATACCGTTACCGTGAAAGGTCAGGCTACAAGCGCCACACACCGTGTAACAACGAAACGTATGGAAGAAACGACTTCCACTGATTTAAAAGACGTATTGTTCAACGAACCCTCTATCAGTTTCGGCGGCGGCAACGGTCAGTCGCAATGGGTAACCATCCGAGGTATGGGACAAGACCAAATAGACTATAAAGTTGACGATACTTACACCGACAGCCAGATTTTCCACCACAACGGTCGTTTTATGCTCGACCCCGCATTGGTAAAAGTCGTTGCCGTGCAAAAAGGTACGGGTTCAGCCTCCGCAGGTATCGGCGCAACCAGCGGCGCGATTGTTGCCGAAACGGTTGAAGCCAAAGATTTATTGAGAGAAGGCCAAAACGTCGGTTTCAAAGTAAATGCCGGCATCAGCAGCAATAAAGGCTATTCGCGCGGCGCAAGCGTTTACGGTCAGGCAGGCGGTTTTGACGCTTTGGTTTCAGGCAATTTCGTGCGCGAAAAAGAATACACGGCAGGCAAAGGCTACCGTAATCTGCTCGGAAGCGATAAGGTTTTGAACAGCGCATTGGGTTCGCGCGGCTTGCTGGGCAAAATCGGTTATCGTTTCAATGAAGACAACCGTATTGAATTGAGCCACCGCCAAGAAAAACAATATGGAGAACGCGCCCTGCGCGAAGAATTCGATTTCTCGCAAGTATTCCAAACCGACCGCCGCACGGGTCAATACGTTTTGGATGCCAACGGCAACCGTATTCCGAATACCGCCAACAACTCGCCGCGTTACCGCACGCTGACCCAAGACACCACCAACTTGGAATTCAAAGGCGGAAACTTGGGCTTTATCGAAAAAATCAAAGCCAATGTTTACCGCTTGAATACCAAACGCGACGAAGCCCCCAATCCCAATTATGAATTGGACGGTGAAGTACGGACATACGGAGCCAACCTGAATCTTGACAGCCGTCTATTTGACCGCCATACCCTGAAATACGGAGTAAACTGGCGCAATCAAAAAAGCAGCTCAAACGGAGAAGGCGGCGAGAAGAAAAACGATGCCGGCGTATATGTAGAAGGTATTTGGGATTTGTCTCCGGTTACGCTGACCACAGGTCTGCGCTATGACCGTTGGAAAATGAAAACCAGCAGTAATACAGAAAATTCAGACGGCAACTTCAATCCAAGCATCGGGTTGGTTTATGATATTTCTCCCGAATTCTCTATCAACACCAGCCTGAACTATGCAACCCGCAGCCCCCGCCTGTACGAAGCAGCTTTAGCAAACAACAGGCCGATTGTTGCATCGCCTAACTTGAAAGCAGAACGCTCGCGAAATGCAGAAATTGGCTTTAACTACCACTGGAATTCTGCCCTAACACTGTCCGGCAGCTACTTCCACCAACAAATCAAAGATGTGCAAGCCATCCGCCAAGAAGGGCGAAACTACGTCTGGTATAACGGCGGCAAGCTGAAAAACAGAGGTTACGAACTGAACGCCGCCTACCGTTGGAAAGATCTGACCGCCCGCGCAGGCGTAGCTTACAGCAGACCGAAGCTGAACGGAGATACCGCCGACATCGTGACAACCGCTATCCCGATGGGACGTACATGGACGACAGGTCTGTCGTACCAATTCGACAATCCGAACCTGGAAATCGGCTGGCGCGGACGTTATGTCCAAAATGCAGGCTATGCTCCGACCTCGCGTGGCTCTGACGTAGCTCTGAATGTTGTCCGCGCAGGCTACGGCGTCAACGATGTCTTCGCCAACTGGAAGCCGACGGGCAAAGACGACTTGAACGTCAACTTCGCCGTCAACAATGTCTTGAATAAAAACTACAAGCCGCACAGCCAACGCGCAGGTGCCAACTCCCTGCCTGAACCAGGCCGCGATATCCGCCTGAGCGTAAACTACCGCTTCTAAACATTGCGTAAAAGCAAAGACGTCGTCTGAAAAACTTCTGCTGTTTTCAGACGACGTCTCTTTGTTTGGAAAACCGTGTTTACCGGAAGACTGTTTGTTCAAATGTCCTTTCGGACAGCCTTGTCGCGTTCCGCTTCGGTTGAGTGAATATATTGCATCAGCGTTTGAATAAAAACGGTCAAATCACGCTGCCTTCAGATCACCTCAACTCATTTTTTAATTTTTATCTGATAAAATTTCTTCTGATCCTTACTTTCAAACCAGCCTACTGCGCCTCTTACATAATAAGATATTTCAACCGTAATATCTTGTTTGGTTATTGGGGTTCCGGAAATAACCGTTTCATTGTCCCATTTCCCAGTTACAGAGGAAACAGATAAACCCGAATCTTCAGGCGTAATGGTTGCGCGAAAAGAGTCAGGATATAATCTAAGCCCGCCGGTAAAGTTTACGCTTACTGAATAAGGTTGATTAAATTTTGCATCAGGCAATGATTCGACTTTGTGGGTTAAAGTACAGCTCGTGGCGAAGCAAGCTAGAGCAAATATAAACAATTTTTTCATTTTCTTTTTTCCTATGTTATTGCTTCAAAAACTATTGCCCCGAAGCCGGCGTTTAAAAACTTCTTTAAAGTTCTCTCTTTTTTGGATTCACTAAAATCTGTAAGATTCTTAAGCATCCCCAGTAAATAGTTTCAAATTTAATCTATCAGTCAGCCTGCTATATTGGTCAATTACTTCCCCCGTCACGAATGGCGGTTGGTTTTAGTGAAATACAGCGATATTTCGATTTGCTCCTTCAACCGGCAAATCATGCCAACTCTTCCCTCACGATTTCACGCCGCTTCCCTTGAGGATCAATAAGCTCAATGGTAATCGCATCCATACCATCCTGCCGTAGGCGATCAAAATCTATAATTTCACCATTTATCAGCTCTATTTTGCCGTTTTCATCGCAAAAATCTTCGCGTTCGGCTTCATAGTCGATATTGTAGAAAGCATGAACTTCAATTTGGTACAGCGTGTCATCCAAATCTTGCAGGGGGCGATTATTCAGAGAATCTTCAGAATGTTCATCGCACAACATGGCGTTGTAGCCGTGCCTACCGCCATCAAACAGTAGAATTTCCTGCCCGCTTTCAGGCTCAACGGCGACAACTTTAACCGGAGCGTTGTCTGTATCGGTGATCAGGTCGTCGTAAAATTTACCGTAATAACGGATGTAGAAACGGTTTGAACCATTATGGGCTATGGCAAAACGGTACTTGATACCGTCGAAACTATGCAGACTGTCAGCGTGAATATAAGGCTGCAAGTGGGTAGGGACGGGCATGATGGGTTCTCCTTTTCTCTAGGGAGTCTTCAGTTTCACAGAAAATTTGTTACTTTCAGAAGATTTGTTTTCAGACGACCTCAAAGTCACCTAAAAGTTTATCTTACATACCACGACACTTCAAAAGCCAAATACTTCAATTCTCACAGATGATACAAAAGTCCAATCGCTATTTGAAATGTAATAGACAATAAAAAATCCTGCATATTGCTATGCAGGATTTTTTATTTGGGGTGGCTGATGGGGCTCGAACCCACGACAACTGGAATCACAATCCAGGGCTCTACCAACTGAGCTACAGCCACCATTAACTTTTGGCACGCCCGACAGGAATCGAACCTGTAACCCCCGACTTAGAAGGTCGGTGCTCTATCCGGTTGAGCTACGGGCGCTCATGCCGATTCGTGCTGAATTTTTTGTGTGGTCGGGGCGGTGGGATTCGAACTCACGACCCTCTGCTCCCAAAGCAGATGCGCTAACCGGGCTGCGCTACGCCCCGACTGAAGAATGGGAATATACAGATACGCTGAAATCCTGTCAATCCAATTTGAGATCATTTTTCTTTTTTCTAAATTATCTGTTTATTTTTATTTAAAATTTAATTTTTTGCCTACTTCATATCGGGTGTAATGCCGTTCAAAAATACAGTTTCGGTTTTTGCTGTTATCCGACTGCCAAATCGGTTTAAAAATGCGATAATTGCGTTTGCTATTTATTGATAACCAAATGGAAATTTCATGACAGCCAAATTGATTGACGGTAAAAAAATATCGCAGGAGCGTTTGCAGCTGGTATCCGCTGCGGTAGCCAAGCGGCTTGAATCCGGATTGCGCGCGCCTTGTTTGGCCGTGGTGTTGGTCGGTGACAATCCTGCCAGTGCCGTATATGTCCGCAACAAAAAATCGGCATGCCAAAAATGCGGCATCCGGTCTTTGTCTTATGAGCTGCCTGCGTCGACTTCTCAGGAAGACTTGCTCAAGCTGATTGATGAATTGAACGGGAACGCGGAAGTAGACGGTATTTTGGTGCAGCTTCCGCTTCCTGAGGGCTTAGACAGTCAGGCTGTTTTGGAGCGTATCCATCCGGACAAAGATGTGGACGGTTTCCATCCTTATAACGTGGGTCGTTTGGTGGTAAAAATGCCGCTGATGCGCCCTTGTACGCCCAAGGGTGTGATGACGCTGCTGGAGGCTTACGGCATCGATCCGAAAGGCAAGAAGGCGGTGGTTGTCGGGGCATCGAATATTGTCGGACGCCCGCAGGCATTGGAGCTGCTGCTTGCCCGCGCCACGGTAACGATTTGCCACAGTGCGACGGAAAACTTGGACAAGGAAGTCGGGGCTGCCGATATTGTGGTGGTAGGCGTCGGGATTCCCAATTTTGTCAAAGGGGAATGGATTAAACCCGGCGCGGTGGTGATTGATGTCGGGATTAACCGTTTGGAAGATGGCAGCCTGTGCGGCGATGTGGAATTTGATGTGGCAAAAGAACGGGCGGGCATGATTACCCCGGTACCCGGTGGGGTCGGTCCGATGACAATTGCGACTTTATTGGAAAATACTTTACATGCTGCGATGCTGCATGACTAAACTACTGTAAACGGACACGATACGGCGGGCGGCAGATTGGCGGCTTCACTTTCAACCGCTGGAAAACATTATTCGATGTGGCGGAACATGCCTAAAGTCAATCTGTCCAGCCCTGCCAAATCTTGTTGCGTACTGACTTCGGCAAAGCCGTTTGCCGTCAAAATCTGCCGCACTGCTGCGCCTTGGTTGTAACCATGTTCCAGCAGCAGCCATCCGCCCTCTTTCAAAAACTCCGGCGCGCGCTGCGCCAGCTCTCGAATACAGCTCAAGCCGTCGGCAAAATCTGTCAACGCCGTTTGCGGCTCGAATCTCAAATCCCCTTGGCTCAAATGCTCGTCGCCGGCTTCGATATAAGGCGGATTGGAAACAATGACATCGAAGCGATGTTTGTCTTCAGACGACGTCTTATCCGTCTCAAACCATGAACCCAATGCAAACTCGACCCTTGCGCCCAGAGTTTCCGCGTTTTTACGGGCAATCGCCAACGCTCCGCCGCTGATATCGGAAGCGCGCACTACCGCATCCGTTCTTTCCAACGCCACCGTCACGGCAACCGCCCCGCTGCCCGTTCCCAAATCCCAAACCTGCCCGTTTGCAGGGAGATGCCCGATAACCGCCTCCACCAAATGCTCGGTTTCGGGACGGGGAATCAACACGTCGGGACTGACTTCAAACCATCGTCCGTAAAACTCCCGTCCGCCTAAAATATACGCCATCGGCTCGCCTTTCAGACGACGTGCCTGAAGGATATCCAGTTGCGCGGCTACTGCTTCCGGCAGCGGATCGGCGCCTTGCGTGACCAACTGCACACGGCTATAACCGCCTGCATGTTGCAGCAACATACGGGCTTCGAGTCTCGGCAACTGCGAATGGCGCAGCCATTGGTCTAAGGTCATGTCGTGTTTGTCCTGAGTTTGTACGGGTAACGGTGAGGGGTCCTGTTTATCTTAATCTTTGCGCGGCGGCCAATAGACGTCTTCTTTTTTGACGATGCCGCGTTTGAGAATGTCGGAGGCAAGGGCAGCGGTGTCAGGCGGATTTTGGTAGAACGCCGCGTCTTCCTTGCTCATTGCGGAGTAGATGCCTTTCCAGTGGGTTTTGGCGGGAGGCAGAGGGAGAACTTCATCTAGGCGCGGGAAGGTGTAGAAGGGGTTGCCACTTTTGGTATCTGTGCCTGTAAGTGCTGTATACAACTCGTGGTAAGCTGTTTCACGGACAGGATCAGCTGGGGTGGAAGCGAATTCCTTCATATAGGCTTTCGTTTTACCATAAACGTGACTCAAACGTAAAGCCGATTCTCCCCCACTTTCTCCTCCATAGCGCACTGCATTGTGCATTAACCGCAAAGATTCTTTCAGATCACCATCAATGGCTTTAAACGAAGATAATTGCTTCATTGCTGCAGAGAACCCTTGTTTGGAAGCACAACCAAGAAGCAATTCCTGAGTTTTTAAATCCTTTGTCTGATTTCGATAAATGAGAGACAGTTCATACTGCGCCAGTGGTACGCCCAAATCTACCGCCTTTTGCAAATAGGCAAGACCAAGTTGCGGATCACGGCGGTAACCTGCATTGCCTTCGTACAGCGCGTCAAACAGCCAATAGTTTGCCATCGCCCAATTTTTGTCCAGACCGTAGTGCAGCCACTTTCGGGCGCGGTTGTGCAAGGGGTTGTACATGATGCCGGTCGAACCTTGCACATGGGTGTAGAGCAGGTAAAGGTTGTTGATTGCCTGATAATGCCCTTTTGATGCCGCGGCTTCGTACAAGACAATCATGTCCTGAAATTCCTGTTTGTTCATACGCCAGTCTTTGGCATCCAGTAGTGTGGCGGCACGATACCAGAGATGGGATTCGGCATCGGGCGGGGACGGCGGTGTCCAAGTCGCGCAGGTGTATTCGGTGCGGTTGGGATCGAATGCTTTGGGGGCGGGATGGGTTTGGACGTAATCGCGGTCGGGCATGTTAGGAGACGCCGAACCGCAGGAAACCAGCAGGGGGATAAGCAGGGCGATGAAAGTGAGTTTTTTCATGGTATGTGTTGATTGTGTTTATGTTGAGGTCGTCTGAAGCTGAAAATCAGGTTTCAGACGACCTTTTTATAGGTTTCAACCTATCCTTTTAAACGGCGGCAGGCTGGCTAGTAATTGTTGGCCGTACCGCTGCGTTTTGACGCGGTTGTCGAGGATGGTCACGCGGCCGTAGTCTTGTTCGGTGCGGATGAGGCGGCCGACGGCTTGGATGAGTTTGATGCCGGCTTCGGGGACGGTGATTTCGATGAAGGGGTTACCGCCGCGCTGTTCTATCCAGCGGTTTTGGGTTTTTTCGATGGGGTTGTCGGGCATGGCGAAGGGGAGTTTGGCGATGATGACTTGCACGCAGGCGGTGCCGGGCAGGTCGAGTCCTTCGGCGAAGCTGTCGAGTCCGAAGATGATGCTGGCTTTGTCTTCTTCTATGGCTTGGTGGTGTTTTTGCAGGAGGACGGCTTTGGGCAATTCGCCTTGTACGAGCAAGAGCGGCAGGTAGTCTTCGGGCAGGCGCAGGGCGACATCCTGCATTTGTTTGCGCGAGGAAAACAGGACGAGCGTGCCGATGGCTTCGGTGGGCGAAATGAGCTTGGGCAGCCATTCGACGATGGCGGCGGTGTGCGCGGCGGGGTCTTTGGGGCTGGCGTGTACGGGTGGGATGTAGAGTTCGCCTTGCGCGTCGAAATCAAACGGGCTTTCTAGGGCGAGGGTGGTGGTTTCGGGCAGCCATTGCAGTCCGGTTTGGCGCAGGATCAGGTTGAAGCTGCCCAAGGATTGCAGGGTGGCGGAGGTCAGCACTGCGCCTGCCGCGCGCCGCCACAGGCTGTTGGCGAGATGGGACGCGCTGCTGATGGGGCTGGCGTTGAAAATGTAGTCGTTTTTGTCGTCGGCGCGGCGGGTTATCCATTTCGCCAGCGGTTCTTCGCCCTCGAGGGGGACGGTGGAGAGCAAGTCCCATGTAGCGGTGATTTGTTCGATACGGGCGCGGAATACGCCGAATTCGGTACTCAGGCGGTCGATTTGCGCGCTGTTTTGGTCTTTGTCGCGGCGGGCGGCGGACAGGGCGTCGTTGAGGCTGTTGATGTGTTTGTAGAGGCTGCGGGCGGCGATGGCGGTGTTGGAAACGGTGGTTTCGAGGCCTTCGGGGATTTTGCCGTCTTCCCATAGCCAAGTCGGTTCGCTGTTTGTCCGTCTGTCGTTTTCAGACGACCCCAAGCTCAAAGACGGCTCTTCGGCGAGGTGGAACTGCCATTCGTGCAGGCTTTCGAGCAGCGCGGCGGCGGCTTCGTCGGCAAGGTTCGCCAACTCGCCTTTGTCGGTGAGTGCGGCAATTTTGCCGGTAACCTGCGGCAGTTTTTCCAACGCCCACACCGCTTGGTTCCACGAATGCTCGGCGGCAAACTGGCTGAGTGCTTTTTTGGGCAGGTGGTGCGCTTCGTCGATGCAGTAGAAGCTGTTTTCAGGGTCGGGCAAAATCACGCCGCCGCCCATGCTGATGTCGACCATCAGCAAATCGTGGTTGGTTACGACGACATCGACGGTCTCCAGCGTGTCGCGGGCAAGGTAAAACGGGCATTCCGGTCGGTTGGGACAGGCGGTTTTGAGGCAGCCGTAGTTGTCGTTGTTCACCTTCATCCAGATGGTGTCGTCGATTTTTTCCGGCCAAGTGTCGCGGTCGCCGTTGAACCGACGGGCGGAAAATTCGTCAGCGATGTCGCGCAGCAGCTTCAATTCTTCGGGCTTGGGTTTGCTGTCCCACAACACGGCGGGGGCTTCGAAGCCGAGCAGGTTTTGCTGGGCGTTGCTTTGCGTGAGTTGGTAGAGTTTGTAGGGGCAGAGATAACGGCCACGCCCTTTGGCAAGCGCGAAGGTCAGTTCCAAGCCGCTTTTTTCAACCAAAAACGGCAGATCGCGGTCCACCAACTGCTCCTGCAAGGCAACCGTCGCGCTGCTCACAATCAGCCGCTTGCCGCGCGTCTGCGCCATAATGCCGCCCGCCAGCAGGTAGGCAAGCGATTTGCCCACGCCGGTCGGCCCTTCGATTACGGCAATGCTCTCGCCCTCGCGCTTGGGCGGCTCGCCGCCTTCTTCGCGCGTCAATGTCCGCGAAAAAGCGTTGGCAACCGCCGCAATCATTTCCCGCTGCGAAGCGCGCGGACGGAAACCGGGCAGGTTTTTGCCGATATTTTGGTAATGGTCGCGGATGGCGTTTTTTTCTAAATCGGTGAGCATTGAGGTCGTCTGAAAAGGTGGATTTGCTTATGAATTTGTTATTTTAGCATTTTTCGGGGACGGGTTCGGGAGAGATGGGAGAGGTCGTCTGAAAAGCATATTTTGGCGTTTTCAGACGACCTTTGGTAAGGGAAGCCACATTGGGACAGGGGATTTGAACCGTTGCCGTTGCCGTTGCCGTTTCTGTTGCCGTCATTCCCGCCCCCGCCTACGCGAGGACAGGCTACGGCGGGAATCCATTTTTGAAATTCAGAAACTGTTTTTCAAATCAAGGTTTCTTAAGTTTTACGATGGATTCCCGCTTGCGCGGGAATGACGGAATTTGATGACATATCGTATTTAAAGTTAAGTATGTTTGCTAGAGAGATGGGCAGTAGCGGTTTAGTGCAGGTGGGATTAATTTCTTGGTGCATCGTTGAAATAAAGATAAGGGCGCATGATCGCGCCCCTTCGGTTTTCAGACGACCCCTTAAGTTTAGCAGGGTGCTTAAGCCGTTTTGTTCCGCAACGGCAGTTTGATATGCGGTTTGGCAGGTTTGGGCGCTTCTTTCAAACCCAGTTCGATTTGCTGCTCTTCGCTCAACAAATTGCTCCAGTCGCCTTTTTTATACCACTCGCGCCCGTCCAATTCGATGGGGTGCTGGATGCGCTCGCAGCCGTTGCCGCATTGCAAATCGTCTTCTTTACAATATTTGTCGCAACCCCAGCAGATGCGCTCCGGCGCTTTGGGGAAGATGGGGAATTTTTTTGCCATGGTGTGAAATCCTTGTTTTTATTTTCATGAAATTATAAATGATTCGATTGCGGCAGCTTGGTTTTTGTACGTCTTTTTACGCTGGACAGTTAAGAAATGTATAAGGTCGTCTGAAATAGCCAGCCGATTCATGTTATATTTATACAGACAGCATATCAACCTATTCGATAAAACTAATCCGCCATATGGCACTCAAACGGCGGAAAGCCTAATATTTGAAACTATTTTTAAAGCAATCAATCAGTTGGATTTACTGTTAATTTCTTTAAAATTCAGTATGATATATTACGCTCTGATATAATGTGCGGGCAAGGCGTACGGAAGCCGGCGTCTTGTCTTTTTTCAACTTTAGATACTAAGGAACTTATATGTGCGGTATCGTCGGCGCCATCCGCGCCAATCACAATGTAGTCGATTTTCTGACCGACGGTCTTAAACGCCTTGAATATCGGGGCTACGATTCGTCGGGTATCGCCGTGAATACAGACGGCAAAATCAAACGCGTGCGCCGTGTCGGCCGCGTGCAGCTGATGGAGGACGCGGCGCGCGAAAAAGGCGTGTTCGGACACATCGGCATCGGCCATACCCGCTGGGCGACCCACGGCGGCGTAACCGAACCCAACGCCCACCCCCACATCTCCGGCGGGATGATTGCCGTCGTCCACAACGGCATCATCGAAAACTTCGAAGCCGAACGCGAACGCCTCAAAGCCTTGGGTTACACCTTCGAATCGCAAACCGACACCGAAGTCATCGCCCACAGCGTCAATCACGAATACACCCAAAACGGCGGCAAACTGTTTGAAGCCGTCCGCGCAGCCACCGCCCGTTTCCACGGCGCATACGCCATCGCCGTGATGGCGCAGGACAAACCCGAAGAAATGGTCGTTGCACGCATGGGCTGCCCGCTCTTGGTGGCATTGGGCGACCAAGAAACCTTCATCGCCTCCGACGTATCCGCCGTCATCGCCTTTACCCGCCGCATCGCCTATTTGGAAGACGGCGACATCGCCGTATTGAGTGCGAACGGCATCGACAAACTGATTGACAAAACCGGTGCCGAAACCCAACGCAAAGTCAAAGTATCCGAGTTGTCGCTCGCTTCGCTGGAGTTGGGACCATACAGCCACTTCATGCAAAAAGAAATCCACGAGCAGCCGCGCGCCATCGCCGATACCGCCGAAGTCTTCCTTGACGGCGGCTTCGAACCCGAAAACTTCGGCGCAAACGCATGCGAAGTGTTCGACGACATCCACAGCATCAAAATCCTTGCCTGCGGCACGTCCTACTACGCCGCGCTGACCGCCAAATACTGGCTCGAATCCATCGCCAAAATCCCGACCGACGTCGAAATCGCCAGCGAATACCGCTACCGCGACGTGATTGCCGATCCGAAACAACTGATCATCACCATCTCCCAATCCGGCGAAACCTTGGACACGATGGAAGCCCTGAAATACGCGCAGTCTTTGGGACACCAACACAGCCTGTCCATCTGCAACGTCATGGAATCCGCCCTGCCGCGCGAAAGCGAATTGGTGCTGTACACCCGCGCCGGTGCAGAAATCGGCGTCGCTTCCACCAAAGCGTTCACCACGCAACTGGTTGTATTGTTTGGCTTGGCGGTGACGCTGGGCAAACAGCGCGGTTTGGTTTCTGCCGAAAAAGCGCGCGAATACGTCGAAGAACTGCGCCAACTGCCCGGCAGCATCCAACACGTTCTCAACCTTGAGCCGCAAATCGCCGCGTGGGCGCAAAAATTTGCCAAGAAAAACAGCGCACTGTTTTTAGGCCGCGGCATCCACTTCCCGATTGCCCTCGAAGGCGCGTTGAAGCTGAAAGAAATCACCTACATCCACGCCGAAGCCTATCCCGCAGGCGAATTGAAACACGGCCCGCTGGCATTGGTGGACGAAAACATGCCCGTCGTCGTCATCGCGCCGAACGACGGCTTGTTGGACAAAGTTAAAGCCAATATGCAGGAAGTCGGCGCACGCGGTGGCGAACTCTTCGTCTTCGCCGATTTGGACAGCAATTTCAACGCCACCGACGGCGTGCACGTTATCCGCGCCCCGCGCCACGTCGGCGTCCTCTCGCCGATCGTGCATACCATCCCCGTGCAGCTCTTGTCCTACCATGCCGCCCTCGCACGCGGTACGGACGTGGACAAACCGCGCAACCTGGCGAAATCGGTTACAGTTGAATAAAGCCTGATTTGAACGGTAAAAGGTCGTCTGAAAACTGGGAAACCAAAGTTTTCAGACGACCTTGGATTCGGATTTCAAGTGCAACACTAGGGTACCAGTGGTTGGAACAGATTTAAGAATAAAACACTTGGCGTTTCGTAGCCAAGTGTTTTTCTTGGCCGGTGGTTCAACTCATCTTGAACCCTGCGTATCTCCCGATCGCTGATATTTCGGAAATCGGTTTGTTTGGGGAAATATTGCCGGATGAGTCCATTGGTGTTCTCATTCAGCCCTTTCTCCCAAGAATGGTAGGGGCGGCAAAAATAGGTTTTCGCTGCTAACGCTTTGGCTATTTTGGTGTGTTGGTAGAATTCTTTGCCATTGTCCATGGTAATGGTGTGCACCCTGGCTTTATGTGCCTTTAATGCCCTAACGGCTGCTAGGGCAGTGTCTTCGGCTTTGAGGCTATCCAATTTGCAGATGATGGTGTAGCGGGTAGTGCGTTCGACCAAGGTCAATAACGCGCTTTTCTGATTTTTGCCGACGATGGTGTCGGCCTCCCAATCGCCGATGCGGGTTTTCTGGTCGACGATAGCAGGTCGGTTTTCTATGCCGACGCGGTCGGGCACTTTGCCTCTGGTCCATGTGCTGCCGTAGCGTTTGCGGTAGGGTTTGCTGTATATTCTGAGGTGTTGCCACAACGTACCGCCGTTGCTTTTGTCTTGGCGGAGGTAGCGGT
>NZ_KV800939.1:17059-28220 GCF_001810355.1 Neisseria sp. HMSC074B07
GGATAAGGGTGTCGATGTGTTGAATCAGCTGCGAATCGAGCTTATAAGGTTTTCGCTTACGCTGTTTGGTAAGCCGGCTTTGCTTCTGTGCTTTTTCGGCGCTGTATTGCTGTCCTTGGATGCAGTACCGCTTGATTTCGCGGCTGATGGTGCTTTTGTGGCGGTTAAGCTGTTTGGCGATTTCGGTGACGGTGCAGTGGCGTGACAGGTATTGTATATGGTATCGTTCGTCTTGGGTCAGTTGTGTGTAGCTCATGGCAATCTTTCTTGCAGGAAAGGCCGTATGCTACCGCATACTGGCCTTTTTCTGTTATGGAAAGTTGCACTTCAAATGAGAATCCGCCGTCGTCTGAAAGCTTCGGTTTGGGCAAAGGGGGGTAGGGCGTGCGCAATAAAGCCGTCTGTATGCACAGACGGCTTGGGATGATGGTTTAGTCGGCGGCGTGCCAGGGTTTTTGCGCGCCGGCGTGGAAGCTGGGTTTTTCGCCGCCCCAGAGGGTGTCGATGTCGTAGAAGTCGCGGACGGCGGGCAGCATGACGTGGACGACGAGGTCGCCTGCGTCAACGAGCGTCCATTCGCCGCTGTCGCCTTCGGTGCTGAGGATTTCGAAGCCGGCTTCTTTGAGGCTGACGGCGACGTTGTTGGCGAGGGCTTTGACTTGGCGGGTGCTGTCGCCGCTGGCGATGATCATGCGGGCGAACAGTGAGGTTTTTTCTTGGGTTTCGAGGACGGAGATGTCTTTGGCTTTGATGTCTTCGAGGGCTTCGACGGCGGTTTCGACCATTTTTTGCAGGTCTTGCAGTTCTTGTTCGTTCATTGTTTTCCTAATGGTGGGAATGAAATGGGGTTTGGACGGTATTATAACTTATCTGTATGAATTTACGCTATTTTCCGCTTTGGTACAGTTTGTGTTCGCGGATGTAGCGGGCGACTTGGGGCGGGAGGTCGTCTGAAAGTCTGCCGCTTTGGAGGGTTTGGCGGATTTGGGTGGAGGAGGTGTTGTGCAGGGGGGCGTTGAGGATGCGGACGCTGCCGTTTTGGAGGGCTTCGCCCAGCCAGGCGTGGAGTTCGCGCGGGGTTTGGTTGAGGTTGTCGCCTTGGCGCATGGCGACGGCGATGTGGGTTTGGCGCACGAGGGTCTGCCATTTTTTCCAAGTGTGCAGTTTCATGAGGCTGTCGCTGCCCATGAGCCACCAAAGTTGGGCGGCGGGAAATTGCTGGCGGAAGATTTGGACGGTGTCGAAGGTGTACGTTGCGCCGTCGCGGACGATGTCGCAGTCGCTGGCGGCGAAGCGGGGGTCGTCGGAGATGGCGAGTTCGGTCATGATGAGGCGGTCTTGGGCGGGGGCGCGGGACGGGTCTTTGTGGTAGGGGTCGCCTGCGGGCAGGAAGACGACGGTGTCGAGTCCGATTTCGTCGGCGAAGGCGCGGGCGATGTGGAGGTGGCCGTTGTGGATGGGGTCGAAGGTGCCGCCGAAAAGTCCGATGTTTTTCATGGGTGTCCTTGGGTGTGGTGTGCGCTCTGTTTGGGTTTCAGACGACCTGTCGGGTTTATGGGTTGGCGGGGTCGTCTGAAAGGCTTTTTGCCTCGGGGCTGCCGTCGACAACCAGGGTGAGTTTGCCGGTGGTCGGGTGGATGACGAGTCCGTGGACGGCGATGTCGGCGGGCATAAGCGGGTGGTTGCGGATGACTTTGACGGTGTGGCGGACGCTGTCTTCTACGTTGTCGAAACCAGTCAGCCAGTTGTCGAGGTCTATGCCGGCGTTGCGCAGGGTTTCGATGCGGTCGTCGGGGATGTCGCTTTCGTGTACTTTTTCAAGGAAACCGGCGGCGTTCAGCCCCTTCATGCCGCAGTCGTGGTGGGCGATGACCATGATTTCTTTGACTTTGAGTTCGAACACGGCGACCAAAAGGCTGCGCATGACGGAACCCCAAGGATGGGTAACGACCGCGCCGGCGTTTTTAATGAGCTTGGCGTCGCCGTTTTTCAGTCCGAGCGCGTCGGGCAGCAGCTCGATGATGCGCGCGTCCATGCAGGACAGGATGGCCAATTCGCGGCCGGGATATTTGTCAGTGAAATATTTTTCGTATTCGCCCGATTCGACAAAATTTTGGTTATAGGCGAGAATTTCGCTCAATTCGCTCATGGTGTTGGACCTCCGAAAGAATGGGACGATTATAGCGGTTTTCGGGCGGTTTGGCTTTGCAGCGTGTGCCGTCCGGCTATGGATAGAGTTGGTTGCAAATTGAAGCGGAGCAGATACAATCCGCTTTATGATTATGTATTGATTGGATTGAGGAACAGCCATGTCTTCGCGCCCTTGTTTTTCCGAAACGCTCGACCGCCGCACCCACGACGCGCTCTACGATTGGGCGCGGGCAAGTTACGGCGCGTCGGACGACTGGAACACGCTCTATCTAAACGGGCTGGCTTTGGGTCGTCTGAATCCGCTTTGGCGCGAACGGATCAAACAAGACTGGCAGGAAGGGCTTTCTGAAATTTCAGACGACCTCTGCCTGCAAACGGACAACTGGCTGGCGATGGGCGACAGTTTGCAGCACTTGGCGCACGAATGGAAAAGCCTCGGACTGCTGCACGGCTGGCGCGATGAAAAGTTTGACGTGTGCGACGACGCGGGCAAAGTGCTTTTTGTGTTGGAACGCGCCGCCTTCCGTCCGTTCGGACTCATGAGCCAAGCCGTCCACCTCAACGGACTGGTGCAAACCGACGGTGGCTGGCATTTTTGGATAGGCCGCCGCAGCCCGCACAAAGCCGTCGATCCCAACAAACTCGACAACCTCGTCGGCGGCGGCATTGCCAGCGGCGAAACCCCGTTTGAAGCCGTCTGCCGCGAAAGCGAAGAAGAAGCCGGACTGATGCCTCCCGCCCTCGACAACCTCCGAGCCGCCGCCCGAATCCACAGCCTGCGCCCCGTATCGCGCGGCATCCACAACGAAATCCTGCACATCTTCGACATCGTCCTGCCCGAAACCGTCCGCCCCGAAAACCAAGACGGCGAAGTCGCAGGGTTTGAATTGATGAACGTTTCGCAACTCGTCGAAACCATGTTGTCCCATACCATGATGCACGATGCCCAGCTCGTTACCCTCGAAGCCCTCAAACGCTACGGCGTGCTCGACAGGCAGCACCCGTTAAGCCTTTGGTTGGACAGCCTTTGCCGCTGAATGCAAAAAATAAAACAGTACAAAACCATTAACGTCCCGCCGTTTTCCTTTCCCGATTCCCCAAAAGGTCGTCTGAAACCCATGCTCCGACTTACCGACATCTGCAAACGCTTCGACAGCAAAACCGTCGCCGACCACATCAGCCTGACCGTCTCCGCAGGAGAAACCCTCGCCGTCCTCGGACGCTCCGGCTGCGGCAAATCCACCCTGCTCAAAATCATTGCCGGCATCGTCAAGCCCGACAGCGGCGAAGTCTGGCTGGACGGGCAGGACATCACCGCCGTCTCGCCCGAAAAACGCAACGTCTCGCTGATGTTTCAAGACTACGCCCTGTTCCCGCACCTGACCGCCCAAGAAAACGTCGGCTTCGGACTCAAAATGCGCCGCCTGCCCAAAGCCGAAATCGAAGCACAAACCATGCAGGCGCTGCGCGACATCGGTTTGGAAAACGAAGCCCGCCGCAAACCCGGCAGCCTCTCCGGCGGCGAACAGCAACGCCTCGCCCTCGCCCGCGCCCTGATTATCAAACCGTCCCTACTCCTCTTGGACGAAGCCTTCTCCAGCCTCGACACCCACCTGCGCCACACCCTCTACCGCCTGACCGACGAGAGCATCCGCCGTCAAAACATCCCCGCCGTCCTCGTAACCCATTCCCCCGAAGAAGCCGCCGCGCTGGCAGACCATATCGCCCTCATGCACGAAGGGCGCATCCTCCAATACGGCACGCCCGCCGAACTTTTTCGCCGCCCCGCCGACGCCCAAGCCGCCCGCCTGCTCGGGCTGCCCAACACCGACGATGCGCGCCACATCCCGACACACGCCATCCGTCCCGACTCGCAAGGCACACCCTGCCGCATCCTGTCCCTCACCCCTTTGCCCGACAGCCTGCGCCTGACTTTCGCCCACCCCGAATACGGCGAACTGACCACCCTGTTGCCCGCCGGACAGCTACCCGCCGGCGATACCGTGCCGATACATATCGATAAAGGACAAATCGTCTGGTTTGAACCGTCGCGATGATGTTTTGTGTCCCGCCTTAATACGTTGCGTCCGAACATAGAAAAAGGTCGTCTGAAAATTTTCAGACGACCTTTTATGTCAACACATCAAGGCGTTATCAAATATTGGTTTCCAGATAAACGACTTGGGTTTGCAGATATTCTTCCAAACCGTGTTTGCCGTCCGCGCCGCCGATACCGGATTTTTTCCAGCCAGCATGGAAACCCTGCATGGCTTCGAAGTTTTCGCGGTTGATGTAGGTTTCGCCGAATTGCAGGCGGCGGGTGACGTAGAAGGCTTCGTTCAGGTTGGTGGTGTAAACGGAGCTGGTCAGACCGAATTCGCAGTCGTTTGCCAAGGCGATGACTTGGTCGAGCGTGTCGAAAGTGGAAACAGGCAGGACGGGGCCGAAGGTTTCTTCCTTCATGATGTCCATGTTGTTGTCGGTGTCGGTCAGCAGGGTAGGCTCGAAGAAATAGCCGCGTCCTTCGGCGCGTTTGCCGCCGCAGACCAGCGTCGCACCTTGTTTGACGGCGCGTTCCACTTTTTCGGCAACGGCTTTGACGGCGCGCTCTTCAATCAGCGGGCCCATTTCCAGCGCGCCTGCTTCCGCTTCGGCAGGGTTGCCGTAGCGCACGCCTTTCATGGCGGCGGTCATTTTTTCAATGAACGCGTCTTTCAGGCTGCTGTGGACATAGACGCGCTCGGCGCAGTTGCAGATTTGACCGGTGTTGCCGACGCGCGAAGCCAAGATGGATTTCACTGCCAAGTCCAAATCCGCGTCTTTCAAAACGATGGCGGGCGCTTTGCCGCCGAGTTCCAGCGAGACTTTGGTGATGTTGGCGGAAGCAGCTTCCATCACTTGGCGGCCTGCTTCGACGGAGCCGGTCAGGCTGACCATATCGACTTGCGGATGGGCGGACAAGGCATTGCCGATTTCCGCGCCGGGGCCGTTCACCACGTTGAACACGCCTGCGGGCAGTCCGACCGCATCGACGATTTCGGCGAAGATGTGGCAGTTGATCGGGGTCACGCTGCTGGGTTTGACGACGATGGTGTTACCCGTGACCAAAGCAGGGCCCATTTTGCGGGCAATCAGGAAGAAGGGGAAGTTCCACGGCAGGATGCCTGCCACGACGCCCAGCGGACGTTTGAACAATAAAATGTTTTCGCGCGGGCGGTCGCTTTGGATGATTTCGCCTTCGTAACGGCGCGCCCATTCGGCTTGGTAATCGAGATAGTCGGCGGTGAACATGACTTCCACACGCGCCAAGTCTTTGGTTTTGCCGCCTTCAGCAACGATGGTGTCGGTCAACTCGTCGGCGCGTTCGCGTATGCCTTGGGCGATTTTGCGCAAATACGCGCCGCGTTCGACCGCAGGCAGCCGCTCCCATGCCGGTTGCGCCGCACGCGCCGCCGCTACGGCGCGGTCAACGTCCGCTTTGCCGCCTTTAGGTTCGCGGGCGATGGCCTCTTCGGTGGAAGGGTTCAATACGTCGCGCCATTCGCCGTTGAAATCGTTTTCAAAGCGTCCGTTGATGTACATGGCCAATTGTTTCATTTCAAGTTCTCCTGTTGTTGTAGTCGTGTGTAGTCAGTGTATGCCTTTTATGCCGCCGCTGCAATGGAAATGCTGTTTGAAAATGCAAATTTAATAATATAGGCGTTTATTTTCAGACGACCTTTTGCTTTTTTATGTGCAAGGCTGTAAGGTTTGGACATTCCCAACGTCTAATCATACAAACCGTCCACACAGGAAACATTAGAGATGAAACCCCGTACCTTCTTTTCCCTTTGCGCCAAGTTCGGCTGTCTGTTTGCGCTGGGTGCCTGTTCGCCCAAAATCGCCGATGCCGAAGCCGCGACCGTGCCGCACACCTTGTCCACTTTGAAAACCGCGGACAACCGCCCCGCCAGCGTTTATTTGAAAAAAGACAAACCCACCCTGATTAAATTCTGGGCGAGCTGGTGTCCTTTGTGTTTGTCCGAATTGGGACAAACCGAAAAATGGGCGCAGGATAAGCGGTTCGGCTCCGCCAACCTGATTACCGTCGCGTCTCCGGGCTTTCTGCACGAGAAAAAAGACGGCGACTTTCAAAAATGGTATGCCGGTTTGAACTATCCCAAGCTGCCCGTCGTGACCGACAACGGCGGCACCATCGCCCAAAGCCTGAATATCAGCGTTTACCCTTCGTGGGCGTTAATCGGTAAGGACGGCGACGTGCAGCGCATCGTCAAAGGCAGCATCAACGAAGCGCAGGCATTGGCGTTAATCCGCGACCCGAATGCCGATTTAGGTCGTCTGAAAAACGCGTTCTACAAACCCGACACACAGAAAAAGGATTCAAAAATCATGAATACGCGCACCATCTACCTCGCCGGCGGCTGCTTCTGGGGCTTGGAAGCCTATTTCCAACGCATAGACGGCGTGGTTGACGCAGTATCCGGCTACGCCAACGGCAAAACGAAAAATCCGAGCTACGAAGACGTGTCCTACCGCGATACGGGCCATGCCGAGACCGTCAAAGTCACCTACGATGCCGACAAACTCAGCCTCGACGACATCCTGCAATACTATTTCCGCGTCGTTGACCCGACCAGCCTCAACAAACAAGGCAACGACACCGGCACGCAATACCGCAGCGGCGTGTACTACACCGACCCCGCCGAAAAAGCCGTCATCGCCGCCGCCCTCAAACGCGAGCAGCAAAAATACAAACAGCCCCTCGTCGTCGAAAACGAGCCGCTGAAAAACTTCTACGACGCCGAGGAATACCATCAGGACTACCTGATTAAAAACCCCAACGGCTACTGCCACATCGACATCCGCAAAGCCGACGAACCGCTGCCGGGCAAAACCAAAGCCGCCCCGCAAGGCAAAGGCTTCGACGCGGCAACGTATAAAAAACCCAGCGATGCCGAACTCAAACGCATCCTGACCGAAGAGCAATACCAAGTTACTCAAAAAAGCGCGACCGAATACGCCTTCAGCCACGAATACGACCATCTGTTCAAACCCGGCATTTATGTGGACGTCGTCAGCGGCGAACCCCTGTTTTCTTCCGCCGACAAATTCGATTCCGGCTGCGGCTGGCCGAGCTTCACCCGCCCGATTAACGCCGCCGCCGTTACCGAACACGACGATTTCAGCTACAACATGCGCCGCACCGAAGTGCGCAGCCATGCCGCCGATTCGCACTTGGGACACGTCTTCGCCGACGGCCCCAAAGACAAAGGTGGCCTGCGCTACTGCATCAACGGCGCGAGCCTGAAATTCATCCCGCTGGAACAAATGGACGCGGCAGGCTACGGCGCATTGAAAGGCAAAGTGAAATAAAGGCGCGATAACACGAAAGGTCGTCTGAAAACGGCGTGGTAAGCAATTCATACCCGACCCGCCGTTTTTCAGACGACCTTTTTACCGCCACGATACTTGTTCTTTCCTCCGACAGCTAGAAACGCGGATTGCTGGCGAATAAGGTTTGAAACGATACAGTGGATTAACTTTAAACCAGTACGGCGTTACCTCGCCTTGGCTCAAAGAGACATTCTCTAAGGTGCTGAAGCACCAAGTGAATCGGTTTCTGTACTGTCTGTACTGTCTTGCGGTTTCATCGCCTTGTCCTGGTTTAAAGTTAATCCACTATAAAAGGATGCATCATGCGCCCTTTTTGTCTTTGATACGTCGTCTGAAATCCGACGACGGACAATCCGTCAATCTTCTTCCCCTTCCGGCAAACCCTTATCCTGCAAGGCGGATTCTTGGGCGGTTTCTGTCAAATCGCGTTGCAGGCGTTTGGTGGTTTTGACGCCCAGCGCACGCAGTTTCTCGGCGCGGCTGACGAGGTTGCCGCGTCCTTGCGAGAGCTGTTTGTAGGCTTGTTGGAACTGGCTTTGTGCTTGGTCGATGTTTTTGCCGACGGTCTCGAGCGTTTGGACAAAGCCGGTGAATTTGTCGTAAAGCCTGCCGCCTTCTGCCGCGATGGCGAGGGCGTTTTGGTTTTGTTGTTCGTTGCGCCAGATGTGGGCGACGGTGCGCAGGGTGGCGAGCAGCGTACTCGGGCCGACCGGCATGATGCGTTTGTCGAAACATTCTTGGAACAGGGCGGCATCGTGTTGCAGGGCGAGCAGGTAGGCGGGTTCGACGGGGATGAACATAAACACGAAGTCCAGCGTGCGCACGCCTTCGAGGTCGGTATAGTCTTTTTGCGACAGGCTGCGGATGTGGGCGCGGATGCTGGCGACGTGGGCGGCGAGTTCGCGTTCGGCGGTTGCGGCGTCGGCGGCTTGGGTGTAGCGGACGTAGGCGGTCAGCGAGACTTTGGAGTCGATGACGATTTGTTTGCCTTCGGGCAGGTTGACGAGGACGTCGGGCTGGAGGCGGCGCGCGCCGTCTTCTTCTTGGCGGACGGCGGCGGCTTGGACGGTGTATTCGCGCCCTTTTTGCAGGCCGGAATGTTCCAAAACGCTTTCCAAAATCATCTCGCCCCAGTTGCCTTGGGTTTTGTTTTGCGTGCCGGTGAGCGCGTCGGTGAGGGCTTTGGCGTCGCTGTGCAGTTGGGTGTTGAGGGTTTGCAGGCGTTTGAGTTCGTTTTCGAGGGTCAGCCGTTCGCGCGCTTCTTTTTCGTAGGTTTGCTGAACCAGCTCGCTGAAGCCGTGGATGCGTTCGTTGAGCGGGGTCAGCAGTTGGCTGAGGTGGTCGCGGTTTTGCTCGGTGAAGCGGCGGCTTTTCTCTTCCAAAATGGTGTTGGCGAGGTTTTGGAACTGGTCGCCCAAGCTTTGGCGGGCTTCGGCAAGGAGCTTGAGCTTTTCGTCGGCGGCGAGGCGTTCCTGTTCGAGCTGGATGTGGAGGCGTTCGTTGCGGACGTGCAGGTTGTGCGCGTTTTCCTGAAGCTCGGCGTAATCTTGTTTCAGACGACCTGCTTCCTGTTCGCGCTCTTGAAGATAGCCGATTTGGCGTTCGGCGGCGGCAAAGCGGTTGCCCAATTCCTGCAACTCGCCCTGCAAATCTTGGACATGATAGCGCGCGTCGGCAAGCTCGGATGCGGTTTGCGCCTGATTTTGTTCGGCAAATTCAAGATGCTGGCGGCACTCGGTAAGCGATTGCATCAGGGCAAACTGCTGCGTCTGCGCCTTGTTGCGGGCGAGCAGCCAAGTGATGAGCGCGCCGGACAAAAAGGCAAGCGCGGCGGTCAGAAGGAGCGGGGCATTCATAGGTCGTCTGAAAACGGAAAAAGCAAAAACGGCAATATAGCATGTTTGCAGGACAAGCTCGCTGCGCGCTTGAGTATAGTGGATTAACTTTAAACCGGTACGGCGTTGCCTCGCCTTGGCTCAAAGAGACATTCTCTAAGGTGCTGAAGCACCAAGTGAATCGGTTTCTGTACTGTCTGTACTGTCTTGCGGTTTCATCGCCTTGTCCTGATTTAGTTAAGCCACTATAGTTTATTGAGCGATATCACAAGAAAACAGCGGATTCCGGTTTGTCGGGCAGGGATTTTGGTTTCAGACGACCTGTTTTTGCCAAAAATGGATAGATCATTTAAAAAATGGCAATGGCGATTATAGTCTGAGGCTAAAAACCCAAAAGCCAAGCGGAAAAGTGTTGTTTTTTATCTAATTGAAAAATAAAAGGAAAATTTAAAAATTTTCTAAAATGATGTAATTTGGCAACAAAAAATCCGAGAGCATCTATTCTAAAATAAACAATTTGTAATCGGCTTGTAACTAAGACATCGGTGTCATTCTTCAAGACATCGGTGTCATTTTCAAAACTAAAAATAATTTATCAAAATAATCACATTAAAGCATTAATACCGCTATTTTCTTTACAAAAAAACTGTATAATTTATCAATTAAGGCGGTATCATGACACCTGTCGATATGGCAGACATGTCGACGACGAATACAAATGTTGTTAAATAACATTTGATTAATATGTAAAAGGATTGCCCGAAATGAAAAATTTATTGACCTTGGCCGCAGCCTCTTTAATCGGTATGGCCGGTGTTACCGCTTCAGCCTCTATGGTTGCCCGCAATATCGAAACCGCTGCAAAAAAATAATTTGAAAACAAACGAAATATTTTAAACGCTTCCCAAACCCCCACAAACAACCTTCCCGCCCGCGGCGGAGCGGCTTTCGGCTTTCAACCGATTCCGGCATCAGATGCCGACACAAGCGCGAACCGCAGACCGCCAAGTTCGGCGGCGGGAACAAAAGAAAGAGAGATGACCATGAAAAACTTAATTAAATTGGCAGCCGCCTCCCTGATTGGCATGTCCGGTCTGACCGCCAGCGCGACGACCGCCGCCAAAAACATCGCCGAAGCCGGCAAATAATCAGCCGATCCGACGATATATTGGATTAAATTTAAATCAGGACAAGGCAAGGCAACGCCGTACCGGTTGAAAGTTAATCCACTATAACATCCGCAACACAAACACAAGAAAGAGACTCAAAATGAAAGAATTGAT
The DNA here is from genome assembly GCF_001810355.1 of Neisseria sp. HMSC074B07. NCBI lineage: Bacteria > Pseudomonadati > Pseudomonadota > Betaproteobacteria > Neisseriales > Neisseriaceae > Neisseria > Neisseria sp. HMSC074B07. Next base: position 27,723 of record NZ_KV800939.1, read on the forward strand.
CAAACTCGCCGCCGCATCGCTGATCGGTATGTCCGGTCTGACCGCAGGCGCGACCCACATCGCCGACAATATGCGTACCGCGATTAAAAAATAAGCTCGGGCTGTTTTAAATCCCCAAGCTGTCGGAAGTCAAAGCAAAGGTCGTCTGAAAAGTTTCAGACGACCTTTTTTGATTGGGTCGGGTTTCGGGAAAAGGGCGATTTCAAAATGGGCGCAGCCGTATCGGGAAAACGGTTTTCCTTTGGTCTGTCGGGAAAGCATGGTTTGCGGATTGTATGCCGCGTAGCCGAAAGCTGCCCTTTCTCGTTCTTTTGCGATCGGGTGGAGGAAAAGACAAACCTGCCCGTTATGTTGAAAAGGGGTCGTCTGAAACTTTTCAGACGACCCCTTGGCATTGAATCGGGTGTTCAGGCAAAGGTTGAACCGAATAAAAAACCGACTATCCGTTTCGTCGCGGATGGTCGGTTTTATAGTGGATTAACTTTAAACCGGTACGGC